>CAZISK010000606.1:0-5509 GCA_964541355.1 uncultured Candidatus Obscuribacterales bacterium | reverse complement strand
AAACCTCTAACCCAGGCTGCTATCGACGGATGTTTTTAGCCAAAAAAAATTGAAGCGACAAGATTGAACTTTGAATTATCGGAGCATTGGATCGAGCTCTTGTAAGGCGTATTTTTCTGGGTTGAAACATTCGAGTTCATAGAATCCAAAATTTGCTATAAATTTCTAGCCCATTTGGGGTAAGAGATTGTTATAGATACTATTAGGGTGGTTCATGCCAGACGCCTGGGACCTATGCCGTGCAAAAGCCGAAGAAGCGCAGCTCCAGAAGAAACTTCCGGAGGCGGAGTTGCATTGGAAGGAAGCGCTCAAAGAAGCGGAGAAGTTCGACCGAACCGACAGGCGGACTGCTCTGACGTTGGAAGGATTGGCGGAGGTTTATTGGCATCTTGGTCGTTTTGAAGACGCGACCAATTGTTGTAAGCGGCTGTTGATTATCTACTCCGAAATCTTCGGGGAAGATCAATTCGATGTCGGCGTCATCGCCAATAATCTCGCGATGCTTCTGCATGTGCAGGAGAAGTACGAAGAAGCGGAAAGGTATTACATTCAGGCGCTTGCGATTAAGACACCTCGCCTTGGAAAAGAACATCCTGAGGTCAGCAAACTGCTCGGCAATTACTCGAATCTCTTGCGCGCTTGCAATCGTCTCGAGGATGCAGAGAAGTTGCAGTCCGGCGAGATTTTGATTACCGCGAAGAATTGGAACAAAACTACCGGTGAAGGTGTGCCGCCGGCGGAAGAGTCCTCGCAAAACGGTGAGAAGGCGCAGGAAAAGGCATCGATGAAAGAGCGAGAGCATGAAAGAGCGAACGACAACAATGAACGTCAGCTTGTCGGCAGGGCGGTTCGTGAGCCTCTGACCCTGGCGGTTCAGCGCTGGGAGAGTCTGCGAAAGCTGGCAGAGTTTGCCGAGCACGAGAAGCGCATTCCAGATGCCGAGGCAATCTGGGCAGCTCTCGTGCGCTACTTCGAGCCCTTTGCCAACGATGATCCAAGAAGGCTTGCTTATGCGCTCGATAGTTTCGGCGACTCGCTTTGCGCTCAGGATAAGCACGACATGGCAGAGCAGTATTATCGGCGTGCGATCGACATAAAAGCCAGACATCTGGGGCCCTTGCATGTTGTCGTAGCGAGGTCGTTGAATAATCTAGCCCGGCTTTACTACCAACTCAATCGGTTTCAAGAGGCGGAGCCTCTCACTAAGAAGTGCGTAGAGATATATGAAAAACTTCTGGGCAGCGATCATCCTGATTATGCTACTGCTTTGCATAATTTGGGAACCTTGTACCACATCCAGGTGCGTTTGAAAGACGCAGAACCGCTCTATCGGCAGGCATTGAACATTCGTCAGAAAACCCTCGGTCCCGACCACCCTGAAACCAAGGGATTGGCTCGCAGCCTAGCAAATCTGTTGCGAAGCACGGGAAGAGACGAGGAGGCGACCAGAATCCACGGTCCTGAAAAGGCATTGATTACGGGCACCTGGAGAGCTCTAGCCATACCCGAAGAGCAACAACTGTTCCGCGAATAAGACTCGAATCGTTGTGCAACGTGCAACCGCGTTGCGTTTCGCGAACCGAGAATCCTCGAGTTCTGCATACTATAACTCAACCAATATTGTGACAGGGCTCATCATCCCTCAGAATGGCGGACCAATGAGAACTACATTTCTGTTGGCTCAACAAATATTGCCGGAATCTTGTAGCGTTGCTAATCAGCTCGCAAAAGAACTCAGCGAGTTGATTAGAGAAAACCGCAGCAGTCAAATGGTTTCGGTTTTAACGCCTGCTTCTCATACGGGAAAGTCTTCTTCTGATATCAGGCTATAAGCACAGACTGAGCGTTCGCAGGATTCTGCAGAATTTCAGAATTTTTTCTATAGCGCAGTAAACTTCGCTTTACGAGACGCTTTATACCAGGGTCGATGTTGTTAGATTTCAGTATCAACATTTTCCAAACCCAGGGAAAGTATTTGCTTCAATCCAGCAGAGTTTCACAGTAGTGCGTTTTTAGCAGATCGCGATCGCGTTTTAATGCGATATGCACCGGACAGCGAATGTTAAGACCAAGAATCGTCCACAATTTCCGGAGGAACAATGCTTCGCACCATGTCAGTTCACGAGTTCCGCGATATCTGTCTCGACCCCGGCAACTGGTACCGCCGCTATCTGAGACCGATCAGGCGGTCTGTCGACGTACAGAAGACTGCCGGCAACATCGTTCATCTTGCACTGTCGAACAAACCCGACAAGATCCAGGCGATACAGGGTCAATACCGGCAAATCCAGTCCGTGCTTGGTGCTCGGGCTGAGACCGAGGAGTTGGTCGTCAGGCTGCTCAAAGCGGCGCGACAGTACCACACTCCGATCGACCACACTGCGGAGGAACAGTTCTTCTACACCGACACCGACACCGGCTGGAGCCTCTGCGCTACCACCGATCTCACGTGGATCGATGATGGCGGTTGGCTCCACATCGTCGAGCACAAGTCCGGTCGCGCGCCGATGTTTGACCAGCTGACTCAACTCCAGTTCTACGCGCTGGTGGTGGCGTTGGTTAAGGGGCATACCGGCCCAATCAAGTGTCATCTGCGCCTGCTCGGGGCTGGCGATGAGGTGACCTATATCGTCCTGCGCGAGCGCCTGGATGCGTTCCACGACCTGATCAAACGGGCGCTAAAGCACTTCGATACCCTGTTGAAGTCGTCGCTCGATTACGCGACGTCGGTCCGACCGAAGCTCCAACCGTATGTGGAGGTCGCCCTGCGTGAGCCCGAACTCGCGGCGAATCTGCATGCCTGGTGGGAGGTGAGTAAGAAGAGCGGCCTTGACTGGGAGCGCATTCATGCGCGGAAGGTGCGCTCGTGGAAGGAGCTGCGAATGTGCCCGGTCCGAGTGGCGCATAGCATCGCCTTCCGCAACAAGCAACCCGATTGGGCACCACTGGCGGTGCCGGTGAAAACCACGGACAGGATCGAGCCGGGCGAGTATGTTACCGCGATGCGTTGCGCCAGCTGAGGCGCAGGCTGGTATCGGTACTGGTGCAATCGGGTCGCCGATCAAACAGCTAACCCGAAGACACCTGAGACGAGAGTCCTTATGGGGCTTTCGTTTCAGGCTCTTTTGGGTGTCAATACGAGATAGTGTAGTAGCGCTAACTGTGTTACGTATTACCATTCGAGCAGGGTGCACACTTGGTTTCAGAACGAGTTCATCGCACAAACCCCTGCGTTTTGTATCTGCCGGGGTGAAGTCAAGAAAAGAATTCTGACTCAGACATTGCTATCATGCTGAGAAAGAGGTAATCGCTTACTATGACCATCACAGACGCAATACCCGTTTCTTTCGAAAATTTCGTCAAGCTCCCACGGGGCGCCCAATTTTTTGTTGCCTACTGTCTTCTCAACGACGCCTTTGATTTACAACTGCTTATGAACGACCAGGATATGCAGGCGCTCGTCGAGTACGGTTGGCTGGTGCCGTCGAAAAGTACGACTCATGGCATTTACGATTGCTCTTTTCCTGATTCCACTTTGCTCAAGCTGGAAGAGTTTGAAAGTAAGATTCTGTCATCCATTACGGAAGAGGAAATGGATCGTTACAAGTCTCGCAAGGGCAAAGAGTACCCCTGGCTCTGGTAGAAGCAGCTCTTTGACTGTCTGGTGTGCGACTGACATTGTCGGATTGTGCATTGACCGACCTGTTGGCGACCCAGTCTAGGAACGGTTTAATTAAAAGACGTGGTGGTTCGCGATATATTGTTAGCATAGACAATATTCGCAAAACGACTGGAGTTCGTTCAGATGACCCCGATTAGCACAGCCGACAAAGTATGGTTCATCCTCGGTCTGGTATTTCTCGTGTGGGTGATGGCTGCAAGCGCACATCATTTCTCTCACTAGTGTCGAGACGGTTCATTCGTTGTAGTGAAGCATTTCGTGTTCGTTCAACCACCTGTTTCTAACACAAACATTTGGATCTCTATCAGCAGGTTTTGGTGAGACTCATCGCTCTGTTGTATAAGTATTTTGCTTCGAATCTCCCCCTTGTAAACGAGTAAATGATCTTGCTCAGCCAGCTCTTGCACCCAGTTTGCCAACCTGGTTAGCCGCAGCATGTTCCGCAAACGGTCTCCAGAAGAGAGACTTGGACGTCTTCGACAAACAGACAAACAACGATGTCATACTATATTCATAAATAGATGAAGTGAATAAGACATGTCGAGAGAGCGCGGGTTACCGCGACGCTCTCTCGACACGAGCTGGACCAACGAACGCCCGCCATCCGTGGCAATGACCTCATGTCACATGTGGCGTTAGCTTAGCGGGATGCTCAAGGAAGCGGCCAGTAGACCTGCAAGTGGTACGCACAGGATTCCGATTACGGGAAGTAAGTCCCATGGAATCTGCATGCCCCCCGATGTGAGGAGCATGAACCCGGTGCAAAGGACGAATGCACCGACGTAACACGGCAAGTAATACAAGACCAACCACTTGAGCCCGTTCAGGAGCGCATTACCCGTCACGACGCCCGCAAGCGGCACGCAGATGATTGCCGTCAGAGCGAGCTTCCAGCCGACTTCAAGGCCGGTGGCGACGTACACGGTACCTCCGGCAAGGAAGACCAGCACGAGGTAGGTCGGCAGGTAGTGTAGGGCAAAACGCTTCAGTCCAGCAAGGGATGACTTCTCCATCGCTGCTTATCCTTGTGTTTGCGAACGAAACCCGGGGTCCACCGGGTTTCCTGGTTGATGAACCGCTGGGTCGCATAGAGCGGCCGTCCGCATCTCGCGCCCCGAGCGCGTCGACGGGGCCGGAGAACGCCTCCGGCCCCGTCTGCAAGACGCCCTTAGTTGTTGAACTTCGGGTCGCCCGAAATCTTGATCGGGGGCGGGGGGTCGCTGATCGCCCGTTGCGGGATCAACTGCCGCGTGTTGACCGAGTCCCCGGAGTTGAAGCCGGGCGCGGTTTGCTGCACCGGCACCGGAGCCGGTTTGGCCAGTTGAAAGGCCGCCACGACCGCGATGCAGAAGATGGCGATAGGCAGCCATCGGGTCAACGTCATAGATGTCCTCCCGTTTTGCGTGGCTTGGCGCCACTTGTTGGATGTCGACTAACCACGCCTTCACGGAGGCGTGCACGAACGATGACCTCGCCGTGACGAGGGTGCGTCTACTCCTGTTGCTCGCCGTTTGTCACGGGAACTCCGCGCAGGAGCGGCATCAGGAATATGCACAGGGCTGTGAACACCGCCGACACGACGATCAGGGGCGCCACCTTTTCGCTGAAGAGATTGGCGAACAGCCATCCGCCGACCATCGACGACAGCATAGTGAACGTGTTGCTGACCGACATGAGCGCTGCGAACGTGAAGCCAGCCGTTTCCTTTGGGCACACTCTGGCCGCCAATCCCATGGTGGTCAGCATCGCGATGATGCTTATCGTGCCTGTTACGAAAGACACCGCCAGGCTCAGGCAAGAAAAATTGAAGAGAGAATTTTTGAGCAC
>CAZISK010000605.1:0-5509 GCA_964541355.1 uncultured Candidatus Obscuribacterales bacterium | reverse complement strand
AGACCGCGCTGGATTTTGCTGTCGCGGATCAAAATCTGGGCGTTAAGAGCAGCCGCCAGGAGCTGTTCTGAGAGAATGCCCATAGCGACGAGCACGCGCCCGAGCGGCAGTCCGCTCATCTGGGATTGGGTGAGACCCTGTTCGAGCTGCGATTCATTGATCAATCCAGCCTCCGTCAGCACGCCGCCCAGCTTATTGCTCTGCAGGTTGGATTTGTCCTTCCAGCCCTCTTTGGCCAGCGCCTCTTCCAGGCTGATATTCAGTCTGGCGGTATGCTTCAGCGCGCCGACCGCCGTGTCCACGTCCAGAAGCCCGTCCTTAATCATCGACTGTGCCTGTACAGCCGCTTGCAGGTTGGGCTCGCTGATAAACTCCGCCATGATCAATACGCGACCTACCGGTAGCGATTGTTGCTTGGCAATTAGCATCCCCTCTCGAAGATCGTCTGGCTTTAAAAGCCCCGCTTTGGTTAGCAGGTCTCCCAGTCGAATTTGCTCTGTCATTACTCCCCGCGTTGATACTAAATGGTTTCTTAATCGTAATACTACCCTATTTGATTGATATTGATAATAAACAAAGGTCCACTTTATAGGTCTTTGAAGCAAAAAAACATAAGGTATTACATGTTGCGGATCGAACATCTTTTTTGCAGGCTCCGGTCTGCAACATGCGGATGAATGCCCGCATGAATAGCTGCTCTTGTCTGAAATGGTACCGGATATGGTGTCAAAAGAAAGTGGCCGGACATGAGGCCCGGCCACTTCATATTTTTGTCCACAGTTCCGCCCACGAAGGAGCGGGAACCTAAGCCCATAGTTGGGTTTTATATCAATTGTGGATTTTCGATTGTTGGTCGATCTTCAGAGCGATCCTCCGATATATTGTTACCAACACTGTCAACATACCCGAAGGGACATTGGCGTTAAACGCTTTCCCAAACTGGATTTGCATCAATGTAGTCCATACAACAATTGCCATCTGTTTTTGTTGGATAAACTACATCAATGTTACGAATTAGTGATCGAAAAAAGTAACCGCGCTATGCAGTCGCCATCTCGATCTCAGGCGCCTGAGGGAAAACCACGTATGTACACAGTGCAGTAAAGGTGTTATATCACAAGCTGTAGCAGCAAACGCAGGTTAGTAGGGCATGGATCAGGCTATTCTATCCATCAAAAAACGGTTCATCATTCCGCTGATAGTGATAGCCGGAATAGGCTCCTGGTTGATTCTCTGTCATGCTCACTACAAGAGTTATTGGTTCGGCACCATTTATCGCGTGCAAACCACCGATTTCAATCTGTTGCATCATATTTTGCCTCAGACCCTTTCGCAGATGATTATTGCCGGACGGATCGACCTGATTCAGGAGACTCTCGATTCCACCTTTGGTTTGTTCGGTCTGGTAATTACAGATCCGTCTGGTAAAACCGTATGGTGGAAGACCAACAAGGTTTATCATCGCGAATCCTGGCACCATAAAGCGGCACCGGACCTTCTGAAGCTTGAAGGCGAGCCCTTCGATCTGCTCACCAATCCAGTTGAGCTTGAGCCGGTTTATGCCCATATATCGCCGCGATCGATGAAAGCCAAGCAGCTGAGAAAACCGAAGGGCGAGGTTCTTGGTCGTCTATACTATCTGCGTGCTGATCCGCCCAGCTTTTTTGCCGACCTGAAGAACTTTGTAGCCGGCGGATTTTGGGAAGTCTCAGGGGCCAAACGAGGATATCTCTACGTGACGATGAGCGTGACCGCCTTTGCCCTCGTGATTATGCTTATCGTGTGGCTCCGGCGTCGGGTTATCGAGCTGAAGCAAAAAGAGCTTGAAAGTGCCGAACGCGAGTTGGAGATTCGAAAGAGGGCTCTAGAGAGCCTTTCCAACGAGCTGGCCGCCCAGAAGTCTCGCAAAATATGGCTCGAGAAAGAGGCAGATCAGGCTTATCGCCGCGCGCTCGGTTTGAAGAAGTCGTTAGAACGTCTGCGCGACTCCCTGCTCGGTCTACCCAACCAGGAGCCAGTGGCACCCGGAGTGCGGCAGGAGCCGATTCGTGTCCGTCCACCGGTCAACCCGCCCAGCGCCATCCTGGAAGAGATCGAATCTTTCCTGCCTTCCCTGAGCGAGAATGCCAAGGTGCTTCGCCATCAGGCTGGTGTATTGCATGATTATTGCTCGACTCTGGAGCAACGCCAGCAAGAAATGCAGAAGATTGTTGACAATGCCTACAACCAGGCGTTGGGTGCCAATAACCCGGCACCCAAGGATTGGATGGATATGAGACCTCGGTAATTAATCTTTCCGGTTGCGATCCTGTGGGGCGTTTCGTAAACGAATTAGAGAGATAATTACCCAGCCATTGCCAGTCGTGCTAAGCTAGTTTACTGGGAAGACGTTAGCGCCTGCCTGACCCATGAGTATCGAGGTCAGCTAGTCCGCATGTGTGCGGGGCAGACGCTGGTAACGCGCAGGAGTCTTGTCTGTCGTAAGGTCGCGCACGGTCAAATGAAGCCGGTTTCCAGTAACAAGAAAATGCTGTCCCTTGCTTCTGTGCAAGATGCGAGCAGCGAGCCAGTTTACAGGCGCGGTGTGCAATACCACCGCCGCAAGAAGGTTCTCAAGTATGAAGAGAGCGATGACGGCAGCAAAGTCGTTGCGCTGGTTATCGGTTCGGAGCCGCAACCTTACAAGGTCGAGGTTCAGATTGAAGATGAGCATACCTTCACTGCCACTTGTTCTTGCCCGTATTTTGAAGAAGTTTGCAAACATTCAGTCGCGGTTCTTTTGACCAACATCGCCAGAACCCAACCGGGCGTTCGATTTGATCTGCAGGATTCGGACAGGCGCAACGGTCCTCAGGAGAAGGTGCCCAAGGCCAAGGACTTCCTTGAGGATCCTCTGACAGAAGGCGTGGTTGCTGACGAGAAAGATTTCGAGATCGGAATTCTTGTTTTGGAAAAACCGCTGGCTTTGATCCTTGGAGTATTGCCGGATGAAGTGAAGGGTAAGGTCAATATACTCAAGGTTCCGCCCCAGATCCTGGATACATTGGAGCAGGAGTCTCGAGTCTGGAAGCTGACAAAGTATCTGACGACGCTTCCTCAAACGACCAAGGGATCTGCCGGTGGTCACCGCATTCCTCGATTCGACGAGGGCACGGTCATCGGTCACCTCAGTCTTTGCGCCAACGTGATCAATGCCACCGACGGCCAGGAAGTCAGATTTTCCAGCAAGCCGCTGATACCGCGGGCGGTTTTATCCGAGACCGAAAATGGCGAGCTCTCGTTCAAGCTCGAGGGGCTCGGACCAGACGAACAACCGGTGCCCAGTCCGCTTTTCTTCATGGGACCGCAGAGCTGGATTTTGTCTGATCATGTCTTCTACCCGATCGATCTGGCCGCCTTGCACAAGCTCTTCCAATATTTCGACAGCTACGGCGAGATGACGATTAAGCTGGAATTAGTGCCGAAGTTCTTGAGCGAGCTGCCGGTGCTCAGAAAACGCATGGCCGTTCGTCTTGATGAGACTTCCGCTCCGTTTCCGATCGCCATTACCGAGCCACCGAAGGTGGTGATTGGCCTGAATGAGAAGAAAGGCGCAGCGGTTATGAACGCAGAAAATGAATCTGCGGTAGAAATTTCGCTGGGCTTTGGTTACGGTAATCTGGTTCTGCCTTCGCGCGATGAAACCAGCGCTGTCGAGTCGGAAAAGTACACACGCACGATCTCCGAGACCGGGCAAAGCGTCTGGGTGAAGCGGCTCTGGGAGGAAGAGAGTCAGGTTCGACTTTTCTTGACGAATCTTCAACCGGCTCGAGCCGTAGTCGATCGCTTTTTCTTCGAAGGAGAGCCGGCGCTCGAGACCTTGTTCTACCTGCGTTCCGATCAATCGAGCGAATGGGAGATTAGCGGCTGGGAAAACCTGAAAAGGTATCGAGTTCGCAAGCAACCTCTCCACGTAAAAGCGTATCTCTCGCTCAAGAAGGATTCTTTCAAGTTCGATTGCGATTTGCGCTGCACATCCGATGGTGAGTCGGTCGAGTTAGAGCGTGTCCTGCCCTGCTTGTTCCGCAACAAGAACTTCCTGGAAATGAAGAACGGCGAATTCGTTCGCATTCCGACTGCAACTCTGCTTGGTCTGATGAAGTCCATCGGTCAGGGACAGGATAGTGCCAGACCGCTGTATCAAGCTCTTTCGGTCCTGCATGCTCTCGATACTCATGAGATCGAGGTGGAGTGTGACGAGGGCTTCGACAATTTCATACATAAGATCCATCACTTCCAGGAGCTCGAACCGCTTCGTGTTCCGGAAGATTTCAAAGGCGAACTCCGTGTATATCAGAAGGAAGGCTGTAATTGGCTGGGCTTCCTGAGGGAGTACGGGCTTTCCGGAATTCTTGCCGATGATATGGGACTTGGAAAAACAATTCAAGCGCTTGCACTTCTTCTTAACCACCATCATAAAAATGGGAAGAGTGGTTCGCGAGCGCCATCATTGGTAGTGGCGCCCACGTCGGTGGTCTATAACTGGCGCAGTGAGGCCAAAAAGTTTACTCCAGCACTGAATACCGCACTGTTCCTCGGTCGGGACAGGAATGAAATCCTGGTCAAGCTGCTGAAAGACACCGGTAAGAAGCCGGACGTCGTCTTTACTACATACGGTATCATCCGCCGAGACTGGGAAGAGCTCAAGAAGGTGCAGTTCGAATTCCTCATCCTGGACGAAGCGCAGAACATCAAAAATCCGGAGTCTGTCGGCGCCATGGCGTCCAAGAGTCTCAACGCATTCCATCGCCTGGCGCTATCCGGTACGCCTGTGGAGAACAGGCTGAAAGAGCTCTGGTCGCTCTTCGATTTCTTGATGCCGGAATTCCTTGGTCAATATAAGGACTTCAACGATACATTCGAAAGACCGATTGAAGCAGGCATCGACGGAGCCGGACAGAAGCTGCGTAAGATTGTACATCCCTTCGTGTTGCGCCGACTCAAGAGTCAGGTCGAAAAGGATTTGCCGGAACGCACCGATATCATTCATCTGTGCGAATTCGATGACGATCAACGCTCACTGTATCTCGATGTTCTTGATGAGTGCAAAGAGAAGGTCTTCAGCGAGATCAAGAGCCGCGGCATCAAACGATCCCAGATCTCGGTGCTTCATGCGCTGCTGCGCTTGAGGCAAGTGTGCTGCGATCCGCGCCTGTTGAAGAACAAAGAGGTTGACTCGAAGATGAGCTCTGCCAAGCTCGAGACCTTGATGCACATGATCGAAGAGGTCGTAGACGAAGGTCACAAAATCCTGGTCTTCAGCCAGTTCGTCGAGATGCTGTCGCTCGTCCGAAGAGAGTTCGAGCAGAAAGGGCTGGTCTACGAATACATCGATGGACAGACCCCTGCCAAAGACAGGTTGGATAAGGTCAACCGCTTCAACAGCGACGATAGTATTCCGGTTTTCTTGATCAGTTTGAAAGCGGGCGGCACAGGATTGAACCTGACCGGAGCCGACTACGTCATTCAC
>CAZISK010000604.1:0-5511 GCA_964541355.1 uncultured Candidatus Obscuribacterales bacterium | reverse complement strand
GACGATCTGGTCCCGCATCAATGGGGAGAGAATATCAACGATGGTCTGACATAATCTTGACGCGTTTTGCGATGCGGTTAGAGCGCGCGTCGGACTGCGTGTTCCAACTGAGTCGCCGCCGGGCTGCCTTTAGCAATGGTTCCACCGGGATGTAGCCAGGCGATGCGACCATCTTTTCCAATCAGGATGGTCGCTGATGTCATCGCTCGATCTTTGTGCATCCACAGGCTCTTCACTGTTTTCCAGTCATTGTCGACAGCGACTGGAAACACCATGTGCCAGTCTTTTGCTTGTTCTTCGACTTGCTTGACAGTGTCCGGGTCAGCAGTCTTTTTGTGATGTATACCAATCACTATTAGTCCACGGGAAGAGTATTTCTCATAGAAATCGTTTAGAAGAGGCGCGGTGTTTTTGCACATCGAGCAGTGTCGGTTCCAAAGGCGAATCACGACAGGATGGCCACGAAATTCTTTTAGAGTGTGCGGCTTGCCGCCTACCCATGCGAGACCGGTGAACTCTGGAGCCATCGTGCCGATTAGCTCAGCTCCGTCTACTTGCGATTTCGATTTCGCTGCTGCGTCGGGAGAAAGGCAGAAGCTTACGACGAGTAAAAGAGCAATGATGATTGCGAATCTTGGCATTGAATCAATCATCCAGATTGGGATCTACAGGTGGAGTCTGCGTTGTGTCCTCTCCATAGAGGGGCAGTTGGAACCAGAAGCAACTGCCTCCACCTGTTGGAGATTCGAAGCCGATCTTGCCGTCCTGAGGCGCTAAGAGCATTTTACATATGTACAGACCAAGACCGCTTCCCTGCTTTCGGATATCCTCCGGTTGATCTAGTTGAATGAATTTTCCGAAGAGCTCGTTTTGCTTCTCCGGCGGAATTCCAGGACCTGAATCGATCACCTCAAATCTTACGAATTTGTGGACCTTTCTTGAGGTGACTTTGATTGCGGACCCAGGTGGTGAGAACTTTATGGCGTTGGAAAGTAGATTCACCAGAACCTGGACTGTTCTATCTTCATCGCATAACACATACAGAGATCCGTCTATGCTGGACAAAAGCTCTATTTGGACGGATCTGGCAAGGTCTAAGGTGGTATTGAATGCAGTGCCAACCAGTCTCCGAATAGGTACACCTTCTAATTCAACGTCGATGCTACCGCTTTCGAGTTTTTCTATGTCTAGCAGAGTGTTAGTTAGGCGTCTCAGGCGATCTGCTTCTGAACGTAAGCGTTCAAGTTTTCTCAGAGTCTGAACCTCTACTTTCTCTTGCTCCGTATCGGTCATGATTTCTAGAGTTAGTATCATTGAGCTCAATGGAGTGCGCAGGTCGTGACTGACCATTGCAGTCATAGCCTTTCGAATTTCATCCAGCCGTCTTCTCTCGAGCGCAACCTCTGAAAACAGCCGATCGATCTCTGCTAGTTCGTCATTCCCACCAAGCTTGGTTCGAACAGCCGTTCCGGACGCTGCAAACGAGAGAATATTGTCCATCAACCTTTGCAGCCTATTCAACGCGTGGTGGTTGACGAGAATACTAAGCACCAAAATTAGTATCAAGTTGGATGCTACCGTCAATATTACTGTATTGCGAAAATGCTCTCTCGCTCGCGTGGAAGTAGGGTCGAACTCTTGTGAAATTGGACCGTAGATCTTGGCTAACTCGCCGATGTCGGCTCTCAAATGGTTGACCGCTGCTGCGGTGGATTCGAAGAATTCATCCTGATGAAGGAAACGCGCGAATAGTATAGTATCGTTAGCTTCTACGTATGAATCGGTCAATTCTTCGAAGCGGGTTAGAAAGAGCTTCGCATTCATTTCGATTCGCTCAGCGATTACTTTTGCCTCTTTACTTTCGTTGACGAGCTTCTTTAATGTCTTCAGGCTCTCATTGATTTTTTCTGCGTATCCGGATGGATTGGCACCTTGTGGATCATCCTGGGTGATTTGAAGTATTCGAGTTCCTAGCAAACCTTCGATTTCCTGGCATTCCGCTAAAATCTGTTTTGCCGCCGTCTCATTTTGTCCTGCTGTTTCTAATCCAATCAATGCCTGCCATAGCAGTATTACCACCACGATCTGAAAGATAGCGGGCACGGCAATAAGTATTGCGGCTTGATGGCGAAATTTCATTCGGGCGTTCTCATGTCCTCCATCTCGATCTTGCTGTTCGCAATGGTCAGCATACGTTCAATTTCGCCTTTTCGTTGTTTGTCTTTAACTCTTTCGAGTAATGAGGTGATGGCTTTGAAGCGTCGTTTGCCAGATAATCGGTCACCGTTTCGAATTTCTCTTTGGGCGAGAAGAATCATCATCTTCGCGTAGGCGCTGATGAAAACATCTGGGTCTGACTGCTGGATTGATTGTAAATCTATCGCATCTAAGATGGTGGCACTCCGATCGATCTGATTTCGAGCCAAGTAAAGTCGGGCTTGGACAAGATTGATCAGCTCGTTGGTGAGCGGCTTCCAATTGGTGGGTGTGATGGACGTTGTTCGCGGACGAATCTCTCGAGCTTCCAGCAAAAATTGTTCGGCCAGATCCCCGAAATCATTGCGATCGAGGAGCAGGCAGGCGTGTTTGAAACAATACAAGCTCATTTTTGATCTGCATTCGTAGGCAAGCGCCCCTTCATAAACATTATGAGTTGTTGAAATTAGTAGACGGTGAGCGACTTCATGCTTGTTGGCGGCGTGACCGAGACCTGCTAGTAGAATCTGTTTTGCTGTTAATACATCTTGATTGGAACTTGTCGACAGCTGTTCTGAAATTGTGCTGGCTGCTTGTTGGATAATTTCGGGGGATAAGGACGCTTCTTGGTTGGTGGCGCAAAGCTGCCACCACCAATGAAGCCAAAGTCTTGCGATGGAGCCCGCATCACAATCCGCGGAACCTGTCAATTTTAGTGTTTGCGCTGCTGCCGAGAAATCCTTCCCCTTGATTTGCGATGCAACCTGGATCAGGCATAAAGTACGAAAGCGATCTAGATTTGTCTTGGATAATAGCTTCTTCCCTTGCAGCTCCGATAGCGATAGTAATGCATCGCGCTGATCGTTAGCCGATTGATTCGCCCAGGCAGTCACAGCCGAGTCGAGTAAGGCGCTCATGTTTGCGCTGGTAGCCTGAACTCGTCCGTGAGTCGGACTGAAGCTCTCTGACAAAGCTCGAGTGGTATGCGCAAATGTCGCGACCGCTGCTGCAGTTCTTCCCTGAGCGGAGTATAGCTGAGACTGCCTGCGCAAGAATCGGACTCTTAGCAGTGGATCCAGTTGTTTGCCATAGATTTCTTTGCTAACTGCATCCAGTTGCTGTTGTGCGAGATCAAACCTATTGCTGTGGATATAGGTCTCCGCGAGATTCAATCGGATATCGGCGACTGTCTCTACGTCCCCGGACGATTTCAGTAGTCGAAGCACGTTAAGGTAAGAGTTAGCGGCCGTCTGATAGTCTTTTTTGCTGTATGCACTACTAGCGGTCCTCGCGTAATCTTGCCAGCTCAAACTGCTTTTGATTGTGGCAAAAGCCGCATTGGAAGATGATGCAATTTCAGCGCTGGACACCAGCGTCTGAAGTAAAAGCAACCAAACACAATGACACCCGCTTGCGAGTCGGCAGTTTCGGGCTGATCGAACTGTTCTAGAATGCAACATAGAGATTTGATTACCGAACGTGATTATTGTTCCCTTTCCAGTGTTTAATCTTTCATGCAGAGGTTCGGCTTTATGGGGAATATTGTTGTTGCTCACTGTGTGGTGGAAGCTCATGTCAAAGATTCTGATAGTCGATGATGACACTAAAGTGACCGAATCGCTCAAGGAAGGACTTCATGCGCTTGATTATGTAGTGGATATCAGCAATAGCGCCACCGATGCGGAAGATAAACTGGCAGTCTCGAGCTATGATTGCTTGATCGTCGATTGGCAGATGCCACACAAATCGGGAGTCGAACTGGTTGCGGATTTGCGGAAGAAAGGCTTGCCCACTCCCATCCTGATGCTGACCGGCAAGACTTCAACCGAAGACAAATCTACAGGGCTGGATATTGGCGCCGATGACTATCTTACGAAGCCGTATGCTTTTCGAGAGCTTGTCTCTCGGGTGCGTGCCCTGCTTCGAAGACCGAAGAGTTTTCAATTGGAAGAGTTGTCCTGCGGTGATCTGAGCGTTAACGTGGCTTCTCGACGGGTTACACGAGCTGGCAAAGAATTAAATTTGACCAGGCAGGAGTTCCTGTTGCTCGAGTTCCTCATGCGTAATCGTAATCAGGTATTCAGTTCGGAGGCCCTGGTGGAGCGCGCCTGGTCGTCTATGTCTGAATCATCACCGGATACTGTCCGTGCGCACATGGCGAATTTACGGAAGAAGCTAAGAGTCATCGACGGAGACTGTCCGATCAAAACGGTGCATGGTCAAGGTTATATCATTGAAGATTGAAGAGTCCCGCGTATAAGACTCTTCAATCTCTCAGGGAACAAGCACAATTGAATTCTGTGACATTGCTGTTGGGTTCATTTGTGGAATAAATCATCCAAGAATTGAAATGCAATTATCCCACTGCCAAATTTATTGAAGTTTTTGCGCCCCCTTTCAAACTTGCTTGGTTCTTTTGATTCCGTTCCCTTCCTTTCATTCTCTTTGAAGCCTTCGGTACCCGCTTTTTCTGTTGAGGCCTTCTCCTCTGTTGGACTGGGCTTTACTACAGCTGCCTTGGATGAGGCGATTTGAGATGCATGTAAAACCTGAGGCGAGATTTCGCTGCCTATGATCAACGACGATGCCAATCACCTCGAGCTTCTCATTGATCCTCGAGACCGGCCAACTAACCGTCGTTTCGAGTGGCAGATCAGCGAACAAAACTTTGAGTGCGTACTTGTTGTCGCCGTTGGCAGTTATAAGCGTAGCTATAGAGTCCAGAAGCTCGATCTCCTGTTTCTCTTTCGCTCGCCGATCAGATTCTTCTATGTCGGGAAGCTCCACCTGTCGTGTTGGAGCATCCTTGCCTTCACCGACAATTGCAGTGTCATTCGTCTTGGTGGGGGATTCCAAGATCTTTTGTCGGATCGAGCGGCACCTCGGTTGAATTGGGATCCCAGCAATCCATGCTGATTGATTGCTGCGTCTTCGTAGTAGTCAGGCCTTCCTTCATGAGTGGTAAGACGTCAAAAGTTGGTTTGCTGTCGAAAAGGGGTACGAAATTCTGAGAAATTTCGGGAGTTTGTTCAAGCTCTTACTTACACTCACTTTGTGTAATTGCACAGTGTGCAGAGCCCTGCGAGGGATCGAATTCACTTATGCGAGTTCCACTTACAGTACCATTCTTCGGATCGTAGTAAACGACATATTCGGAGTTTGGATTCGAGCTATAGACCCAATACCCATCAAACCTGAAGTTGGAGAAGTCTCCGCCGCCAACCGCACCGGTTCGGTCCGGTGGACCGAGCAGTTCTTGGACTTTGCTCATCTTGAGCTTGCCGATCATGCCATCGATTGTGTGCCTGTATCGTT
>CAZISK010000603.1:0-5515 GCA_964541355.1 uncultured Candidatus Obscuribacterales bacterium | reverse complement strand
CAAGTAATAACGTTAGTGGGAGGGAAAAAGTTCAATTTAAACGTGCACATGAAAATCACGTTTTAATACGGGTTTTCGAGCACAAGGCACAGAGGAGAACAAAAAAACAAACCGATATCGGTTTACTTTTTTCCCGTTAGCACGGAGGCGCTCTTCGAAACGAGCTATCCAACCGGATTATCCTCGTTCCAATCAATTCGATTCTAAGATGCTCAAATCGATCCCTTCCGAATAAGAGTCACGAGACATACATTTGCAGGATTCATCAGAATCACACAAGATCCTTGTCCACGAGCTTCACGAATGATGTTAGCCTTGCTGTCATGGGCTGTTGACCGCCCTGGGCGAGTCTGGCTCTGCATGGTGTGACCAGAAAGGCAATGGAGAGCTCCATTCAACAACCAGAACAGTTCGAACCAATTGATCATAGCACCACATGCGGTACTACTTCACGGAATGTGATAACCAATCCAACTTGGTACTTCTCCCAACGAAGTGGTGTCTAGTTGTACTCGCCTCGATCTTTTTTGAAGTTGTCTATCTGTCTCATAGCAAAATCAAAGCTCATTCGAATCAGATCAAGGCTGGAATGGAAATTGGCAGTGTGCTTCGCCCGGAATGAGGCAGGTACGAGCTGCAGCGCATCACCGACTTTGAGCTGGAATATGTAACAGCACGATAGATTTTGCAGTAGATTGTATTCCTGACCGGTATCGATCTGCGGAGCTTTCTCCATGATGCTCAGAGATCGTTTGAAATACTCTTCTGCATTCTT
Source organism: uncultured Candidatus Obscuribacterales bacterium (assembly GCA_964541355.1). Classification (GTDB taxonomy): domain Bacteria; phylum Cyanobacteriota; class Vampirovibrionia; order Obscuribacterales; family Obscuribacteraceae; genus JADYXR01. The sequence continues at coordinate 4,740 of CAZISK010000603.1, read as the reverse complement.
AAAATCAGTTTTGTTGAGGTATGTCGAACCCAATCCTATTAAATTGCTGACGATGTTGGGACTGTCCACACCCCAGAGCTTTTCGGCACTGGCCAGAGCCTTCTTGTGCAGATCTTCAGCCTCATCGTTGCGTCCATCGGCAAGACAGATCGTAGCCAGACGCTCTTGCATTCGAATCGTAAGGGCATGCTCCTTGGGCAGGCAGTTGTTGAGAATTTCTGCGCCACGACGCGCTACCGGCTCCGCCTTCTCGAACATACTCGACCTGACGTATTGGCTGGCAAGGTGATAGAGCGAAAGGCCAACCTCAGGGTGGTCTTTCCCAAGAGCCTTTTCACGAATAGCGAGGGCTTTGCGACCGAGGGCGCCTGCCATCGTAAAGTTGCCGCAGGCAGCGTGACAGACAGACAGGTCGTCGAGCGACTGCCCAACCAGTTGATGGTCTTCGTCAAGTTTACTCTTTCTGATACCAAGCGCCTTGTTGAGCAAATTCTCCGACTCATCGATTTTATGCAGCGAAGAACCGGCCACACCCAGACGGCCACAGGCGTCCGCAATGACGAGGTCGTTGGCCGGACTCTTCTCCTGAATGACCGCCAAAGCATCGGTGGCAAGCTTAAACCCAGCTTGAAACTGCTCCCTCGCAACAGCCAGATCGCTCAGATAAAGATCGGAAATCGCCACTTCCCTGCTGCCCTTACCATAAATGGATTCCCTGATAGTTCGGCTCTCGCAGAGATCGCTTTCAGCGAGGTGGTACTCAGCCAACCAGGTGCGGGTTCGGCCAAGCCACTCCAGAGCATTCGCATAGTCGGCTCGCCCGTCCTCTTTTCCTTTCAGTTCATCTGCGGCGACCTTCAACGTAGTCGCCGCTTCTCTGAACTGCCCACGCCCGTACTGAGCAACGCCCTCTTCAATCTGTTTACTCATGTATCCTCTCCGCAAGGTCTCTAGTTCATCATATACCTACTTAATTGGCTTCGCCAAAACAGGTCCACCGAAAGAAGATTGCTAATCCTTTCCAAACAAAACAGGGACTATCGTTTAGAACTGATAACCTGAAAAATACCGATACTTATTCAGGATTGCCTGTATCATTTACCAACTTAGTAGTCACCTGTTATCAATAGATCTAAACTCATGCCGTATCTAGCGGAAATTAGCAGAGCCAACCCTTCTTGTTTTGTCTTCCTGATCGACCAATCCGGATCGATGCAAGATCCTTTTGGCTCCGTGACCGGGACAAAGACGAAGGCAATGGGAGTAGCGGACGCAGTCAATCGGCTACTTCAAAACCTCGTTATCAAATGCACCAAGTCCGAGGGCATCAGAGATTACTACAACGTGGCCGTGATCGGTTATGGTGGCAAAGGTGTTAAACCCGCATTTGGTGGCAACCTCGAGGGTAAGCAGCTTATCCCCGTGAGTGAAATCGGCAACAATCCATTTCGACTCGAAGAGCGTCGAAAAAAAACTGAAGATAGTTCCGGTGCTGTCGTCGAACAAACGATCAAGTTTCCAGTCTGGTTCGATCCGGTCGCCTACGGCGGAACACCGATGAACGCTGCGCTTCAGAGTGCTACGTCGGTTGTGGTCAAATGGCTGGCAGAGCATCCGCATTGCTTTCCGCCGATTGTGATTAACATCTCCGACGGAGAATCGACTGATGGAGACCCATTTCAATCGGCTTACGATTTGATGACTCTATCGAGCACGGATGGAGACGTATTGCTTTTCAACGTGCACATATCATCTTCAAATCATCAACCGATTGAATATCCCGACAACGAGAATGTTCTGCCGGACCAGCACGCCAAACTTCTTTTCACTATGTCGAGTCCCCTGCCGGATTACATGCGCAAAATGGTAGGCAACGAAGGCATAGATGTCTCGTACAACACGCGCGGTTTTGTATTCAACGCCGACCTGGTTTCGGTTATTCGATTCCTCGATATTGGTACGCGTCCCAGCAATATGCGATAAGCGCCATGAAAGTACTTACCAAAACATTTTGGCTGCCGAAGCGGGGTAACTCTACCGACGAGTATGAGGATGCCGCCTGGCCGCTCGAGCCCACCGAATTGGAATGCGCTGAATTCAAATGTGCCGTCTCCGACGGCGCGACCGAAGCTTCCTTTTCGGCGCGCTGGGCTCAACTGCTCGTAAAGGGATTTTCAGAACAAGCGGAGCTCAAAGACCTGTCCGAAAAGTGGAGCTCGGAGATTAAGGATCTCGACCTGCCCTGGTATGCGCAAGAAAAGGCAGAGTCCGGAGCCTTTGCTACATTAACCTGTCTCAAGATTACCGATTCAGGCACCACCGGCGGTACCTGGTGGTCAAAAGCTATCGGCGACAGCTGTTTTCTCCATATCAGGAACGAAACTCTTCTCGACTCCTTTCCAATGACTGATGCCGAGAGTTTCAACAATTCTCCTGTTCTTCTTTGCAGCAATCTGGACAGACATGAAGATACTGAGAGCATGTTCTGCGAAAAGCAGGGAAGCTGGTTGAACGGTGATCGTTTCTTGCTGCTCACCGATGCGGTTGCGGCGTGGTTTTTCAAGAAACATGACAAATCCGGAGACGCCTTAAAAACATTATTGGCGATTAACGACCAAGATGCCCTTTTGGAGCTGGTCAATCAAGCTCGTGATGATCATGACGAAGAAGGCCGTCCATACATGCGCAACGACGATGTCACGATCGTCCACGTAGAGGTTACTGACTGAAAATTTCGCGGCTAGGCCCACTGGAGGTCACGCATGTTAAACAATTTCACCGATGAAGCAATCAAAGTCGTGCAACTGGCTCATTCGGAGACCGAAAAACTGGGTCATGACGTAATCGGCACAGAGCATCTCCTTCTCGGGTTATTGAGCCACGAGACATGCAAACCGTCGATTGTGCTGAAGTCTATGGGAATCACGAGACGCAAAGCCAAGGAAGAGGTTTTGCGCATCATGAAGCGCGGAAACTCTGAATCAGTGGACTTTGCCTTTACCCCTCGTGCCAAAGCTGTCTTTGAAATGGCAGAAAACCATCGCGACTGCAACGAGGACAACTTGGTCGGCCCCAACGATATCATGTTTGCATTATTGACGATGCCTCGCTGCACCGCCCAGAAAGTATTGCATGCCTTAGACGTAGATACGGACTCGTTGATTACGAGACTTCAGATCAACGGCGTTGCCAAAGTCGATACCGGCGCCATCACGCTGGATCAGCTCGAAGAGCTGCATAAACGCATTCGTTCCGGCAACCTGGGATCGAACGGTTCCGATTCCGAGAATGAAGAGAAGGAGAGCCCCGGCAAAGATCCGATGATCGGTTACGTCATCGATCACAAATACGAAGTCTTGTCTGCCATTGGATATGGTGGCATGGGGGTAGTTTATAAAGTACAACACCTTGTCCTGGGTCGACTGTTCGCCATAAAAATTATTCATCCCTACCTGGCCTCAGATGTGAGGAACCGACGGCGGTTCCAGAGAGAAGCTCAGGCTGCCAGCCGTTTGACACATCCAAATTTGGCGACAGTATTCGATTGGGACATTATGGATGACGGCCGCCCATACATCGTCATGTACTACATCGACGGAGTGAAGCTGTCGGAGCTTACTAAAGTTCGTGATACCGTGGACATAAGCACCTGGGTTTCTATATTCATGCAGATCTGCGACGCCCTCGCCCATGCACACGATAATGGCGTATTACATCGTGATCTCAAACCAGGCAACATCATTTTGAGCAAATCTGACGACGCCTCCCACTTTGTCAAGATTGTAGATTTCGGGATAGCCAAGATACTTACCCAATCCACTAACGATTTGAAAGACCTGACAAAGTCAGGTGAAGTCTTCGGAAGTCCCTTTTACATGAGCCCCGAACAATGTCTCGGTCGAGCGCTCGACGTCAGGTCCGATATCTATGGACTGGGCGTCGTGATGTACGAATGCTTTACGGGTATCTGTCCCTTCGAAGGCGAAAGTTTGTACGAAACCATGAATATGCACGTCAAAATTAAGGCCAGCCCATTTCGCGATGTGGACCCTGGCAACTCTGTTTCACCTGCACTGGAAGAGATTGTGCTTCGCTGCCTCGCCAAAGCTCCTGAAGAGCGTTATCAGTCAATGTCAGGTTTGAAACGGGCGCTAATTTTTGCGCTGGGCGTGAGCTAATTCTCCGATTCCAGTTTTCTCGAGAATTTCTCCGCAAGCATCTGCAGTGCAAATTTGCATGCGATAAAGTCACCATCTTGATTTAAATTGAACATAGTTGCAATGTTCCAATGCCGACATTGCTATGATAGGAGATGCCTGGCAGTTTTTCGGAGAAAGCTCACGCCATGTTGATTTTCCTGGCATTCGTTTTTTTCACCGTCGCATACTTCGCAGAGCCAGTCGTCAACGAATGGCCGCGAGTCAATAAAGGTGTTGGAGCGGTGCGTGGCTTTTTAGATGACTTTGCCGCTGGCGACCCGAACAAAATCATCAACTACAAAAGTGCAACAGCCATAATAATAGGAAAGAACTACGAGTCAGCAAACATCAAATATCCGATCATGGGCTACTTCATGACCACAGGCATCGTTGCTCGCAATGACCGCGAACGACAGATACTGGAGGGGATGCCGGTCGGAGGTGGGATGGTGATTTTCTACGACCCCGTCAATCCGACGATAGACGTCTTGGAGCCAACCTGGAATGAAGCACAGCGAAAAATGAGGGGGTTGGGTTGGTC
>CAZISK010000602.1:0-5521 GCA_964541355.1 uncultured Candidatus Obscuribacterales bacterium | reverse complement strand
ATATTGTTGCCATCTATCTCAGGCACTCTATCTAAAACATTATCGAAACGCCCGTTAGGCAACTCAGCATTCAGGATTATATCCGCCAGTGCTTTTGTTTTCGTATCTTTGCGCAGTTCAATGACAACATTTGTCGCTTCTCGCAGCCCTGGTACTTCTGTCAAACTGAGGGCGACTATTAGTTTTCGAGCTTGTTTCTGATCTTGGGCGGAGTCACTAAGTAGCTCTTTCGAAAGCTGGTTCGCTGTCAGTCTCTTCATTGGATCGAATTTCATCTTTATGAAATTCTGGACCGCGATTGGACTTCCGATTCTCGCGATGATTTTAGCCAGTTCGGCTGTTTCATCGGGTGTGGATGAACCAATCTCGGAGAGAATGCGCTCGAAAGTTGCCTCGTTTTCGCGAAGCTCAGCAATGATCTTCGCGGCCTTCAAGCCTTGCTCTCCCGAGCCTGCCAGTTTCAGAAGAGCCAGCCCTCTGCCTCTTCCTTCTTTAGACTCCAGCATTGTCATTGCCTGACCGAAGACGTCGGCTTCACCCATTGTCGCGAACAACTTCTCCGCAAGCGCTTTGTCGGTACCCAACAGTTTCAAAAGCGGAAGTCTATTAGCCCCTCTAAAAGAAACGAAATCTAACATCTCATCGGCTTGAGCTCGCTCTTTACGGTCGGAGCTATCCCTCATTTCGAACAGCATTCTAGTACCGAATACGGTATCAGGATTGCCAAGCAAGTCCAGAAAAGTCTGCCTCTTAACAAAGTCCGATATGGTGAGCAAATTGAATGCATCCATCCTCTGGTTATCATCACCGCCTAACAGCTTCAACAGTTTTGTCGCCATCACTCGATCGGGCTCGTGACCGCTGCCTGCAAGAAGCAGCACTTCGCTGGTCGCACGCGGGCTGCCAATCATCGCATCGATCGCTTTGTGATTGACAGGATCCTCCATAAGATCTAGCAACTGTTCAACATAGTCCGGACTGTCAAAGGCACGCACGGCAGCAGCGATTCGCTCGCGCTGAGGTCCTGCCAATCCGTCCACGCATCGCACGAAGAGGCAATAGTCTTGATTGAACAACTCGAGCATTGCAGTTGCCGTTGCAACATCTTCGCCCTTACTGCTGGACAATAGCTCTTTGATAGTCTGAGTCTCTTTATCCGTCCCCATACTGTTCAGCTCAATCATGATCGAGACGCGTTCGAGCGTCATCGGGAATGGTGCTTTTAGGAATGTAATCGCATCTTTGCGACTATCCGGATTCTCGAGCATCTTGATCAGCTCAGAGGAAAGCTTCTTGTGTTCCGGCTTTCCGCTTGCGAAAAGAAATGCAAGGGAGTCCGCCACCCTAATGTCTTCCTGCTTATCGCTCTTCAGCCATTCAGCGATGAGCTTAATCGTTTGCGGCGCCCTGGCAGCGGAGTTGAGCTCTAGAATCGCATGCCTAGCGCCCAGATAGTCGACCCTGGTCAAGACCGCAAGAATAGCTTCCTTATCCAGCGGAGCCTTGTTTTTCTTAAGCAGTTCGAAAATCGTTTTTGCATCCTGCTCTTTATGTTGGTCGATTCCATCTTTGTCATCCGCGAACATCTTCTCAATCGCCGCCGCCACGGCCCTGTCGGTTGAGTCATCGGAGTCTCGCAGCGTCGAAATCAACTGTGCTATCTCTTTCGGCAGCTCGATTTTTTCTCCAGGCTGGTCACCTCGACAGCTTTCCTGAAATTTGGATGGGTTTAAACAGTTAGAAGCGTCCCTGCGCTCAGATACCAAATACGGTACCGAAAAAATATCAGGCAATGAGAGCTCCTGGCTCTGAATCATGGAAACCGGCGGTTCTTCTCTAATATCTGGAGAAGAGGAATAAATGCTGTCCCAGATTGCCTGTGCCAGATCTGCATTGCTGGATCGGTTGGTAGAGCCCGATGTCTGATCCGAACGGTCTAACGCCATTATTAGCCCCCCTATTCGTACTCATACACAGTAATGCGACGGTGTTACAAATTTGCAAAATCGAAGCCAAGTTGTTTATTTGGAAGGACCCCAAGCGTTTCCTCCGGGCAAAATGCTCGCGAAAGATCACGAGAGTAGAATGTTGAACGGATCAGAGAGATAATTTGAGAATTTCAAATCAAAAAAAAATGGTCAGTCATAAAAAAGTTACTTACGTCGACAGTCGCACTTGCACGAGCCGCATCATGCGCCATCACGGCAAGTCCGGAGGTGGCCGCCCAGGATCCGAGTGCGCAAAGGCAAGAGCTTGTGGACGGGCTTCATGATTACACAATCGGTTGTTTGTATGGACCGTTGATTGTCAAGAAATTGATCACCTTCCACATGTCGCCGGAATGGTGGGCGCGTATGACCGACAAGGATCAGCGCGGCTTGCATGTTCTTTCATTCACCACCCGAGACCTCAACGAATTTGGAAAGCGCATGGGATGGGGCAATTCCTCTGAGTATGAAAGCAGCGGTCGCGGAACCAAAGAAGAGTGGAGGCCGCGCATAGAAAACATGTTGGATCAATGGAAAGACAAATTCACTCTTACGATTAAACCTGACACGCCGAAATGCGACAGCATGACTTACGATCTGGCGATCCGATACTTCACCAGCTTGAGCAGTTTTTTCGCCACATCCGACTGGAAGCCGACTAGCGGTGTAGCTCACATTACCCTCGCTCTGTCTGCGACTGCCAAAGACATGAGTGTCGCGATAAGCAAGGACGGAAAGAGCTCCATTTCCTCTGAACTGGACGAGATAATCGCACGAGCGACGCGATTGGATCCGGCAAAGAGATACGACAAGATAGAGGCACTTCGAGCGGATTTAGAGCGCTTAAAATTTTAGCCACTGAAACAACTCCCGTTGAAAATCATCAGCTTCAGCCCTGACCCTTCCTCTTGACCTCCAGCCTCAAGGCATAAGAGCACCTCACTGTGCTAAACTTTTCAACCACCCGCAAGATATGTGCAGGATTCGAATTGGTCTGCGCGCTCTCGTACGGACGCACGGCCGCTTCGATGATTTCCCGCCCTACGAATGGAGAGGTAGCGATGAACAGGTCAAAACTCAAGAAATCAGCGAAGCTGGTGAAAAAGTATTCCTGTTTGATATCGCTCCTGGCTCTCAGCACATCATGCCAGTCTGCTACTGCCCGAGATCTGCAAGCTCAGCGGGACTTGAGGCAACAAACTAGATCACAACTCCGTATCGAAAACGATCTGAGGCGTTCGGACAGGGCAGTACTCCGAGCAAGTTCGTTACCGATGCGGCTCGACAACAGCTCCAATCGCGCTCCCCGCCTTGAGCACACTATGACCAACTTCAACTTGGACTTTTCAAGTCAACAAGATCAGATTCAAGTGAACCGGAATCTCTTGCGAAAGGGCGAGACCATTGAAATCCAGGTAGGTTCGGGTCACGAAACAGTCAGAATGGGAGACATGGTCACTCCGGCAGAACTGGCCGCCCTGTCACAAGTCGTAGAGTCCGGCGAGCAGACGCTGACTCTTGGTACAGCAGGAGACGCGGTGGGAGGACATTTTGACATCTCCACGCTACCACGCTCGGTGCAGAAAGAGCTAGGTGACTTGAATATTCCTACCAACGTCAGTATGTTAACTGATATCGCCCGCGGTAGCAAGGTCGACCTGGCCGGGAGTCTGACCAACAATGGAACGATCTACCTCTACTCGTCACGAGACAAAGTCAACACAGGGAGCTTTTCTGCCAGCGATATACACAACGGTAGCGGCGCAAACATAGTCACGTCTGGCACTTCTTCGATTCAGTTTTCAGAGTCGGAATCAAAACAGCCAGTTAATCTGATTCTATCCGCAGACAGTATGTTCAACGGAGGAAACGTTGAAGCCTCCGGCGATCTGAGCATAGCCTTGCACAAAGGCATACAACAAGTTACATCCGGAAACGGAGCCGAAGACATAGTTCCCATAAAGCCCAATCTGGTAAATCGTGGATCGCTGGTGGGCAACAATATTACGATTGGCGTAAAAGACACCCAAGCATTCGAGCCCTTCGGAGAGTTGTTCGTACCAAAACTCGAACTCCTGAACACATCTGGAGAGATCAAGGCCAGAGGAACAGTCAATTTCAATGCCCCTCGAACATCTAACGCGGACGTAGTCGTAAATGGTGGCACTATCAGCGGTACCAACGTCAACTTCAATGCCGGTTCAGGATTGGTCGCCGTAAAGGTCGAGTCGTTAACCGGCGTTGTGAATAGCTATGCCAGTTCCGCTGACATCATAGTGAGCAGCAAGACATTAACAGTAGGATCTTCCGATGGAATATCGCTGAGTTCGATCGATGGGAATAGGACATTTTTCAACTTAGGCGGTGGCATCAATATTATCAGTGATATCGAAGCGACAGGCGGTCTCACCTTCTTCGCTACTGGAGACATAACTGCAACAGGTGCTGTATCCACAATCAAAAGCGACATATCAATTCATATGGCGGCAAGCGCATTATCTCTCTCTAGCCTTGGGTCGGCAGCAGACCCCACGCTCGTTACAGCTACCGGTGGAGGCCAAGTAAAGCAATTCGAAGGCACGATTGGAAATTTCATTGGAGGTTATGTTGTAGCTGGTCCAGGAGACCTAGACTTGACCGGGTCCCCAAACATTCACATAGAAGCAAAGGAAATCGTTCGTCTCTCTGCTGGTGACGGAGACGTAATCTTGCCGGCCGGAAGTAATATTGTGGCAGGCGAAGACGTCTTCATCGGTGTCCCATCGGAGACCATCGAGATTCATTCCGTAACCTTGGGCAAGGTCAATGCCGGGGGTGCGTTAGAAGTAATCAGTAACAACGTCACCTTTCAAAGCGAAGTGAACGCGGCAGGCTCTGTAAGGATCGGGAACACTTATTTCCCAGTAAATTTCGACGATTTAATCGTGACTTCAAATACCACTGTTAAAGCAGGAACGCAGTTTGTATTCCTCACGTCGCCGAATTTCAGTACCACATTTGATGGCAGCGGCACCTGGACGGCTCCGTCGATTTCAATTGATGTCGGTAGTACGGGCAAACTTAACATTTTGTCCGACGTGTTGTTCAGCGCAAGTTCGACCGTTGATCTCAGAGGCGGGCAGATTCAGATAGGTAAGCCTGGAGTTTCGGGGGCCAGTGTCATAGTATCTGGTCTTGAAGGAAAAGCCGGAAATCTTCAAATCACCACACAACAACTTCTAATCCAGGGCGAGTTAACAGCCGCCGACGATATAACTCTTTCAATCAGTGATGACATAGCCTTAGCCTCGACCAAGATTCTTGCCGGAAGGGATGTCCGAATAGACCAGAACTCCTCTTCAACATCAGGACCGGTAACTCTTGGTGAGATTCAAGCCGGTCGTGATCTCATTGTAACCACAAAAAATGGTGGCATCACAGCAAAAGATGGACCACTCACAGCCGCGGGAAACGTTCGCCTTGCACCCACGGCAGGTGATGTGGGAATTTTCCATATAGACGTTATTGCTGGCGGAAGTGTATCGATAGATATG
>CAZISK010000601.1:0-5525 GCA_964541355.1 uncultured Candidatus Obscuribacterales bacterium | reverse complement strand
GTGCGCTCAACTTTCCAAACTTGATGTAGTCGAGGGCGTGTAGGACGGCCTGATCACCGCTGGTTCTGTCGAGTACTTGACCGAAGTGCCCCGTAAATATCTTCATTGCTTCTTCCGTAGACTGGCTAAGGGAGCTTTTGAAGGCGCGCTCAAGCGTTTCTACATTTCCGGTAGTCTGAGCAAATTGCTTGCGCCCGATAGGAGAGGTATGACTCATTGCTTCTGTAAATATCTCGAGATTGCCGGAGTCGAGTGCAATTTTTGCAACGTTCACCATGTCGCTGTCGCCGGTTCTGTCTGTCCCCTTGAAGTAGATTTTCAAGACGTCTTTGTTGGTTTCGCTAAGTCTTCCTTGATTCATCAGGTCATCATATGCCGTCACGCCGTATCTTTTGAAATAGTCTTTGTTCATGGCGTCGATATTGCTCGAGGACATGGTTACCAGCTTCTGGCGCAGCGCCTCGGCGATTGAGTCTCTCGTTCGTCCTTGAAATACATGATTCAATTCGGTGACCAGTTCTCTTACGAATCCGGCATTATCTGTGGTGCCATCTTTTTTAGACAGCAGATTCATCGCCTTTTCTAGATCCCGCCCGCTAAGCTCACTTCTGAGCTCATCTTCGAGACTGATACTATTTTCAATTTTGTAAACTTGTCGCAAATCAACCCGTTGCTTTTCAGTTAGACTTTCGAGTACCGAGAAAATTTTATTTTCATAGGTTCCGGTATCGATAAGACTGTCTTTGCAAGTCGCTTTGCGAATTGCCTCAGCCGCCTCATATATGTTGTCGGCACCTGGTAATTCTAATTTGAGCTGTGGGAGAAATGTGGTGTCAGACGGCGTTGATGTATTGGAGTAAACCGTTTCGGGTTTGCCGCTCGCCGGTTCTCGGTGGAAATTCTCGGTGAGAAATGGAAAATCACTTCCTGGACCGTCTTTCAGATTGTGCAATTCGACATGTCTCGGCATCGTCATCCCTCCCAAAAGAAACAGCCATGAGCAAATTGGCATCACCGTGGAAGGTGCGCCATTACGCAAATCAAGGCATCAATCGTGTAAGTCGAGCCGCCAGGTCACCCTGCTTTGAATGTTTACCGCAATCTCCCGTGGTTCTTCAATTGGTGATTGGGAGGTACTCGCCACGCCCAAAGTTCATTTCAACCGCCCACGCCAATTCGTCCAACTTACGATTTCTGTACTTTACCGGAGCAATTTAAAGCCGTTTTAAAGACACTTAGAATCAGCCCTTCAGTAGATTAATGCTCACCGTTGCCAATTCCGATTGGGGAAACTTGCAAAAATGCGCTGGGTCCGGATAGAGCCCTGCCTCGGCAGCGATTTGATTGAACACGTCCGCCTCAACGATGTATTGGTCGGAGTAGCCGTGAGTAGCATCGTATGCCGTGGCTGATGTGAGACCAATATTTGCGGCAGCAAGCCGGGGGGAGATGGTGTGCAGTTCGATGACTAGAAGTCCAAAGCGGCGCACGAATGGCTCCCAGCGGCGGAAATGTTCTAGCAGGCTGGCCTCGACTTCGTTGTTGTTCAGTCGCTTGCCCCGAAAGGAGTACGATCCGGAAGATTGGCTTACACGACCTGTCAGCGGGTCAGCAGGCGGCTCCCACTGGCGATTGTGGTCAAGGAAGGTGCGTACGTTGAGCAGATCTTCCAGCGCTATGCCGTAGTTATCGTTAAGGTCGCGGGCTAGTAAATCGGGCCGCCCGATGTTGCCCCAAGTTACTTTAGCCCAGATGTCAGCCTTGGTAAGGTTGGCACGAGTCACGCGAAGGGCTACATCATTGAAGTCTGCACCGACCAATAGTAATGGATAATCTTCCAGCATTTCACCGCGCAACGTGCGCTGGGAGATGACTTCGAAAATGTGCTGCAAAAATGCGCCGTTGCCGCAGCCCATGTCCACAATGCCTTTAGGCTGATCGTCCAGAGGACTGTTGAACAGCTCAATGATTATCTCGTCTATCTTTTTGAAATAACTCATATGCGCTCCGCCGCTTCCCCACACGTTCATTTCTCGGTCCACGTGCAGTTCGGGCATGTCGGGCTTGGCGTTTGTCAAAATTTCGGGATTGCCGAAAATGAGTTCATCGAGGTTTCGAAACGTAGGAATATACGACACGGTGACTCCGTACGCACTGGCCCTGCGGGCGAAAAACAAGCCTTTTTCAGTAAATCTATATGTTTGGGCTTTCTTTTCAAACCAGCCGAGCAATACAAAAAAGTCGAGGATCTTGCCGAAACTCTCTGCGTCTTCGTGAAACTCTTCCGGCTTGAATGATGCCTCCATGAAGTACTTGTGAAACATTCCGCCCATGCCGAGCGAGACAACGGTAGGGCCGATGGCAATGCCTTCAATGTGCGTCAACACTTGCTCCTGGATGCTTCTGGTGTCGGGCTCGCTTGAAAGTTCGATGCCGAAATTCTCACGGTATTTCTTGAAAATACCCTCCAACACGGTAAAGGGAGCTCTTTCGAATTTGCGTCTGTGGAACTGACCGGAAAAGCGAAGCAGCGTGACCACATCTTTGTAGAGCCGGCAATGTTCGAACGCTACGGCACTCTTCGCATTCACACTATATTTGACCTTGTTGTTGACATTGTCCAGTTCGACATCGAGCCAACCCTGAGAGGCCAGGATGCGCAATGCGACGTTGAGATAGCCCTCATTGGCTTGGAAACTGGAGGCCAATTCAGTGACATCTGCCTCCTTGTGATGGAGCAAGTGCTCTAAGACGCCCTTTTCAAGAAGGGTATAGGCAGTAGGAGCTGTCGCGATCCCGTCTAAATGGCGAAAAATCCTAGAGCGGAGGGCAGCTTTGTCTTGCTTGGTTAACGACATAAGATAAAAAGCAGTTACTAATGCAAATAGACTTCAGCGAATTTTAGCAAAATGCAGTCGAAGCAGTGGTCGAAGCAGTGGTCGAAGCATTTAACGTGCCATTTGTTCGTCGGTACTTGAAATCCGCCCACTTGGAAGAAACCCGAGACCCAACTTTCCACGGACACCGCCTTTGGTGCGCAATGAAACGTCCCGATCGGATCGCAGGGGTTGAATCAACCAGCGGATCAATATTTGATCGCGCCGCTAATTAGTTCTTGTGTTTGTTGATGACCAAATGAATCTGAGACCAGGCGAGGTAAGTCTTGACGCGTCGATACGGCAGGACCTTGGCGTAGATTGAGGTGCAATATTTCCGAGCATTGTGGGTATGATTGATGAAGTCTGTAACTTATCGGGAAGTGACCCAATGAGTCTTGTCCGGACATCTATCCTCGCCTATGTCGATCACATCGACGATCAGGACTATCTTTTCGATGTGGTCTCGAAGAGTGACTTCAATTCGTTAGTTGCGAGTCTTGCGAGTCTGCTTAGGGACAAAGATGAAGACATCGTGGGACGAGCCTGTCTTTTCTTTCGCGATTTGATCTTGTTCTCGTCGAAGTCGAAAGTTCAAGCAGATTTTGTGGAAAAACTCAAGGCATCGGAAGTTGTGCCTCAGCTGGAAACATTGCTTCAGTCGAATAATTGGTTTATACGCAATCACGCGATCTTCGCGCTTGGAAAAATCATCAGTACCGCGAGCGTTCCGAAGCTGCAACGAGCATTCAAAGATCTTCGCGATAGCGATCCGCTTATATTGCCAGCGCTTATGTTCGAGATTCTCTGGATAGAAAAGGCGTCCGGACTGCGCAGAAGTTGGAGTATGATCGACAAATGTATCGACAGTCCAAAGTTTGCGACAAGGTGGTCTACAGTTGAATTCCTTCCGCTTGAGGAGAGCGACAAAACCAGTCGTGATATACAGGATAGTTGGTTCGCCGCCCTTCGTGCCGATAGTCATCCTCTGGTGAAGGCTGAAGCCGAATTCAAGTATCAATTGTTCAGTCTGCGACGGTCCCATCTTACCGGACCTGAGCGACGAAAACAGACGAAAGAACTAAGGGAGCGGGAGCCGGCGGTGACTTTCGGAATCCTCTCCAGATCCTTTCTCAATCAATTGTCTAAAAAGCAAGTTTATTCCTATTCGCTGCCCGAGCTTGAGCAGTACATTGTCGAGTATCAGAAAAGCCCGTCACTGGCTAATTAGTATCCACGATCAGTTTCTATCAATTAAAGCTTGTACACGGATTCATTGATGATTTCGCTCCTGCCGCATTCATGTTATAGTGATCCAATCGGAGCGCATGGAGGGCATGACCATGCTTAGACCAACAATTTTAACAGCCTGCTTTTGAGCACCAGCTGACGCGCATAGTCACTCATTGCGAGTGCGTGTTACACAACGGGCGGAGTTTCCGTTTGTAGCGCCGAAACCGACTGCGCAGTTTGGAAAACGTGTCCGTTGTCTGCGGATGCGCAATGAGGATTTGAAATGAAACCGAGAAAATTAGGAAAGCGGGCATTCGCCCGCGCGCTTCGACATGGGCTCGGGAGCGCTCATCTACACGTTAAAGAGTATGGCGATGAAGGTGTCGAAAACATTCTTATCGATGCATGTCTCACGGACCTTGTCTATGATCGCCAGGCCGACTCTGGACGGGCGAGGTGGCTTGCTCGGATGCTTGATGCATCCGGACGGATTGAATATTATGCAAGCAAAATTCTTGAAGCGATTCACGCCTTGCGGGAGCTGTCGACGAGCGGCGTTGAGGCGGTTAATCGCATGGGGAACCGCGCCGGCGCGTGTCTTGTATGAAGCCCAGTGGGATGCAGAGAGCGATGTGAGGCACCTGGCCAGGGCGCGCGTCTAGATCTCGATTCCTGATAGCAATTGGACACCCTGAAAGAGCCCAAGCCAGGGAGACTTGGTGACACCGGTACGGCACGAGTGGACCGCCGAAGCCACATCGACCGACGATGGGCTGGTCCTGGGCTGCGGAGAACTCGCAAAGGCGCCGATTGAGCTGATATATAGAAGACATAGAACAGGTGGATACCCAGCCTCCTAGATTCTCATATATACTTGAAGAACCGTACTTTCGTTACAACACTGCCAAGAGTTTCGTATGATAGTAGGGGCTGGCAAGGATAGAAGTATTCTTCGCTGGACGAAACAAGGAGAACCGTACATGGACAAATACTCGTTGCGCCATTTGATGGCCGCGGTTATTGTGGCAGAAGAGCTAAGGGTTCCGAGCATTCGAAGTGGCGACCGGCACTTGATCGACGAGCTGTTGCGCAAGCAGTTTACGCCCATGGTCATGAACACCTATTTCATCGTCGACCTTATGTTTGAGTACGGGGATGCCAAGGAAGCTGCCAAGGCGGCGCTGGAGCTGGCGGAGATGCCGGACCTTGGGGACTTAACAGATATGATGTCCGAGATGCCGGAGGTTACGGAGATTCCCGGACGTTCTGATCTGCCGGGCAGTAAGCCGACGACGTATTCGCGATACGAGGGGCCTGATCTGATAAAGTAGTGTGCATTTGGCACATTTTGACATGCCGGATGTTGCAGATGAGATGCTGAATGTCTCTCGATGTCTGCAACCGTATATGGTATCG
>CAZISK010000600.1:0-5542 GCA_964541355.1 uncultured Candidatus Obscuribacterales bacterium | reverse complement strand
CAGGACATCGCCTTTGTCTTTGTCTTGCGCGAACGGTCCGACGCCAGGCCAGCCGCCTGATTTGACCAGATCACTATTGGTCAGCGTGTTAAATGTGCAAAGCGGCTGAGAGTCGCCGGAACCGCTATTTCCAGTCGCGGCAGCGTCGGTTTCAACAGGTTTGGCCGGAGCGGCTGCGGTGGAACCAGCCGAGGTCAAGGCGCTACTGGCTGCCGCTGTCGCCGATACGGCGGACTGGCTCGAGCTGGAGGCGGGGGTGGAGCCAGGCGCGAGGTTGGGGGCTGGCTGTGCCGCTGTCGGTTCGGAGGCGGACGTGGCTGCCGCTGGGGTTGACGTGGCGGCGGAGGCGGACGTGGCTGCCGCTGGAGTTGATGGGGCGGCGGAGGCGGACGTGGCTGCCGCTGGAGTTGATGGGGCGGCTGGGGCGGACGTGGCTGCCCCTGCAGTTGACGTGGCGGCGGGGGCGGAGGCGGCTGGGGTCGCGGTACTTG
Source organism: uncultured Candidatus Obscuribacterales bacterium (assembly GCA_964541355.1). Taxonomy (GTDB): domain Bacteria; phylum Cyanobacteriota; class Vampirovibrionia; order Obscuribacterales; family Obscuribacteraceae; genus JADYXR01. The sequence goes on along the minus strand of CAZISK010000600.1, from coordinate 5,051 downwards.
CTGATGCGGAATCGGAACTGTTCCACCCGGCGGAATCCTGTGTGTCCGCCGGTGCCTTGGTCGGATCTGACGATTTCGCCAGGTCCGGCTCCTGCGGGGCTTCAACTTCGGGCGGCTTTTTAGCTTTTGCTTTCTTGGAGCTCTTAGACTTCGATTTTTTCTGATTCTTTTCTGCGTTGTTGCCCGTCGTGGACATGATATCCTGTTGTTCCTGCCACATCTCCTGCATCGAGCCTTCTTGCTCTTGTGCCGAGACGAGCGAGAGGCTGCTGGCCAAAGCCAGCATTACCAAACCGGTTTTCATCGCAAGTCCGGAGCGCTCTCGTGAAAAATCTTTCACAGTCCACCACATTATTTGGATAGAGACAGCCAAATATCATATCGCGAACCCTCTCAGCCCATTGTCTGTTTATGCGAAAGTAACAAAGTTGGAGTGAAACAGTTCACCGAGCCGACAACTCCGTAAGGGCGAAACAGCCGCCGACTACCCGATGTTGACGCAGAAGCTGAGTAAAACCCGATGGTTCGAATCGACTTGACTCAGAATCCGAGTAAACCTGAAAGTTCGAATCGACTTAACTCAGAAGCCGAGTAGACCTGAATGGTTCGAATCGATCTGACTCAGAAGCCGAGTAAACCCGATGGTTCGAATCGACTTGACTCAGATCCGAGTAAACCTGAATGGTTCGAATCGACTTAACTCAGAAGCCGAGTAGACCTGAATGGTTCGAATCGATCTGACTCAGAACTTTGAGTAAATCCGACGATGGTTTAATCGATTGTCTCAATTGAGCAGTTTCGAAAGGGCGCAAATGATCTAAGTTCTATCAATAATGATGTGTTGATTTGGATCTGCAAACGAAAAGAGTCACTGCTGATTATGCGACAACATTCTGAAGCGCCGCTGGCAATGCAATCTTTTCGACAGTCAGGAATTGGTCAGGTTCCTCCAGTATAACTTAAGGCATCTAGAAGACAGCACGAAGCGCGTTTACTGTTCTTCTCTCCGATTCCGTCGACGCGCTTCGCTTTCTTCCAGTTACCTGAGGAACGCAACACTCACATGTTAGTATTGGCGGTAGTACCATTACTTGGTACTATCGCTACTATCGTGTGGGTGTTGTAATTTTCTAAAGGGCGCATGTTAGCTTGATTGTATTAGTGTGGGTATTGAAAATAACTGAAATTGTTTTTGTAATCAATTACAATATGTCAACAAAAAGTTTTTGTAATCACTACAACAACGTGATCCCTTGAGCGATTGGCGAATCTACGAAGAGCCTGTTCTCATGCGCTAGTGTAAAGTTCGAGTTGCGCTCGAAGCATATGCGCGCAATTGAAATATTGACAAAATTTAGCCAGAAAAACTGTGAGTTGTCACACTTATGCAGTCGTGTTTACGTATGACATAAAACGTGTAACTTGGCTAAGCTGGCTGTACTCGCACATTCTGTCGACTTTGTCGAAAGATGACCATCCTACCACCCTCATAGGACATGCGACCTTACGTTTTTATACAAGGAGATAGATTCATATGTCAAAACCAGATCTTCCCAAAATCGCTGAAGCTGCTCAGGGTGGTGCTTCGCCGCCGGTTGCGGACCCGTTCCACGAACAGTTAAATGAAATGTGCGACGAGCAAATCGCAAAACAAAAACAAAAAGATCCACCTGCCGAAGGTGGTATCGCAGAAGTCATTAGAAATGCCATTCTTGGTGAATCGTTAGAGCAGTTCAATCCAGAAAAGTTCAAGAAGCACATTCCTTTCGAAACCGTGTACAACAACCAACTCACTCCAGGTACATCCAGAAATCTGATTAGCGGAGACACTCTCGATATAACGAGACAAGGCTCTCAAGTACTAGTGATGCCGGACCAAGGGCGGCTGTATATCTCACCTACTACGGGTGAGGTAAAGTTTGAACAGGGTGAGATGGAATATAAGAAATCGGTGAACGAAAAAACTGGTGTCACTACGCTGAGCTTCACGAATGGTGATCGAGTTTCGTTTACCGAAAAAGGCTTGGTCGAGATTCAACGCGGCAAGGAAAACGTCACCTTTAAGGAGAAACCGGAAGGTCCCGAACGATTACAGCAAGCTCTCGATAAGGTCGATGATAAGTTGACGAACGCCGAGGCCCTGCAACTTCGTTCGATGGTAAAATATCTCAACACAGGCGACATGGCTAGTATGCAGAGAGTAGCCGGTGAGCTTCATCGAAATCCGGAGTCGATGATTAGGGTGGTCAATGCCCTGAACGAAGCTCTTGAACAAGCTGAGATTCCCAGATTGTACGTGCGCTATAGTTCGACGATTGATAACAGGACTGGTCGAACCGGCGAGTTGAACATCAGCGTATCGCATACCTGGGCGAAGTCGAGCCCATGGACGAATGTCTCAATCAGCACATCTGATAACGGCGAGCCTCAGACCACGGCTACCTACTACGGTGGGCCGTTCGGCAAAACCCACCAGCTCACACCAGAAGCTGCCGGTGGCTCAATCGCCAGTCACATCGTCAATCAAGATTTGATGCGTAAGCAGCAATTATTCCTCGATGAACCAGGATTGAAAAAGGTGAAAAAGAACTAGGTACGAAACGATGTGAAGCGATTGTTCGGCCACTGACGTATCCGCTAATACGACAAACGACCGGTGAATTGTGACCATCGATCGATGTTGCGCAACGAAAGAGAGCCGAGTGCAGAACTCGGTTCTCTTTTTTGGATCTAAACGAGACCCTTCTCTCTCATCAGCCCCCGGACTTTTTCCCGGTTGGCGCAGAAAAAAAGGACGATCGCGAACTCAAGTTTCGATAAAAGAACGGATATACTCAATGCCTACGCCTCGCGTTTGCTGTTCTCGTTCTGCTTTTTCTCGAGCTGCTCTTTCTGACGCTTCTGGTGCTCTTTCAAATTCTTCAAGGCGCGTTCATGCTCCTTGAGCGTAAACGGAGTTGAAACTTGAAGTACGCGGGAAGCTGATGAGTTATCAAAGAAGCTATCTTCTTGCATACTTTACCTTCGAGCACGTGAGATTGTTGCAATAGCGAGCTCTGCCGCTGAACACTCCACCTCACGTGGAACTGGTTGTTCACCACTTTCCAGATTGCCGCGATTGATGATGAGATACTCCAAGGACAGAAGTTCCGTCGCCAAGTGAATTAACGTCGGTTCGATCGATCCTGTGAGCAAGGCTACGTTAGCAGGATTGCCCTGGGTTGCGACATACAGACTGACCTCTTCGCCATCGCTCGAATCAAGCACGTAGCGGTCCACATCTTTCGTGATTTGCGTCACATGTTTACATGCATCACGTAAGCTGTCGAGACCGAGCTCTTCCTTCCAGTGTCCGATGTTGATGACCATCAATCCGTCTTTGGCACAGAGCCAGTCCTCGACCGTTAGCAGATTTTCTCTGCCTGTTGCAGTGACGAGGATGGAACTCGCTTGGAGTGCATCTCTTAGAGCTGCTGCATTGAAACCATCGAAGTGGGCGATCAACTGCCGCACCGGATCGGGCTCGACGATAGTCACTAGAGCGCCCGCCCGAGACAGGTAGTGCGCGGCTCCGGCGCCGACCCGTCCGTAACCGACGACAGCGACTTTCTGTCCCTGGCATGAGCATCCGGTCAACATCCGGACTACCTCCAGGACGCCGTCTCCGACGCCATGAAAGTTCTCGATGGTAGATTTGAGTTCGCCCTCATTTATGTTGATCACGGGAATTTCGATCGGTTCGTGAGCGCGCAGTCGCGTAATACCGCTGGTGGTGATTTCGCAGGCTCCGGCAAGATTGACGGAACCGCCGGTGGTTCCGATTGATAGCCGGCGCTCTAAGAGTACGAATCCGGTGTCGGAGATGACGTCCATTTCCTCTTTGAGAGCATCATCGAGAGAGCCATCATATCCGGAGAAGGTTTTTACCCCGAGCTCTTTCATATAATCAATCGCCAGTTGATCTGAAGTGGCAGGATTGCATTCGGAAACTATGACCTGACAGCCGGCTGCAACCAGTGCCTTGGCTGCCAGCGCCGTCAGTGCGGTGAGGTGGCAGTGCCAACCCAGGCGAACCCCACGCAGATTGCCGCGCTCTTTTAGATACTCTTGCGTTCTCTCCATGAGTGGAAAGAAGATAGATGCCCTTTTGAAGAGGTCGGACTTTTCGAAGCTGAGAGCCGTCAAGTCAGCCATACAGCGGTCAGCTCTTCGCAGGAGTCGTGGGTGTACTTCGCCGTCCAGTGGTATCTAATATGGTGATGCCCGCTCTTCTCAGCATTGATACTACTAGCGGTATCGGTAGCCCAATCACGTTCGTAAAGCATCCTTCGATGGCCTGCACGAAAGCCGAGCCGATACCTTGCAGCGCGTAAGCGCCTGCCTTGTCCATCGGCTCACCGGTGCGAACATAGGCGGCTATCTCTTCTTCACTCAGATTGCGGAAGAAAACATGCGACATCTCGAAGCTCGATATTTCTTCCGGCGCGTCGCTTTTTGCTTCTTTTGAAATTATCACTACACCGGTGAAGACATCGTGGCAGCGACCGGACAGCTCTCTGAGCATGGCGCGCGCTTCTTCTTCACTTTCCGGTTTGCCAAGCAGCTTGTTGTCGAGGACTACGGTCGTGTCGGCCCCGAGCACCAACAATCTGTCTTTGTTGCCCTCCTGCCATTTTCCTTCTTCGACCACCTTTTCGTATACAGTGTCAGCTTTCAGCTTGGCCAGTTGAATCACCGTTCCCGCTGCGGTTTTACCGGGCTCGACCGTCTCGTCTACCGCGCTTGGTATCACTTCGAATTCAAAACCAAGATTTGTGAGCAACTCAACTCGTCTCGGCGATGAAGAGGCGAGAACTACTTTGATACCTTGCTCCTGAATCATTCTGTCTGGCATTATTTGAAACCGAGCTCCAATACTTGAATCCTTTTATTGCCTTTGTCGGCGACGAACAGTAGGTTGTTTTCATTGTCTATTGAGAGTCCGGATGGTCCTAAGAACTCCGACTCTCCCGATCCTAGACCTCCGAAAGTGTACAGCCAGTCACCTGCCG
>CAZISK010000599.1:0-5542 GCA_964541355.1 uncultured Candidatus Obscuribacterales bacterium | reverse complement strand
CTTAACTAGGTCCTTTCCACTTTCGAAATATCGTGCGACGACATGAAGTCGACTGGAGAATGAGCTAGATGCCACCAGATCAGCGACATCCACTATGTTCGAAGAGCCGTCTTTTTTCCTGTCTCCGGCAAGTGCAGTGAGAATTCCATTGATGTCAACGGAATGACCATTACCCTTTTCAGAAAGAAGTCCGAGAACGTCCTTTGTCGAAACAAAATACTGTTTTGACTTGTCTGCTAATTTTGCCTCTTGTTGATCGAGCTTGATACCAATCAAACCAGTTTGATCGAAAGGATTGGGGCTATCACGGCGAGCCGACTCATCCGACTTTTGGAAGGATGAGCCAACTTTCAAATCAGCTCCAGACGAGGGAAAGAGCCATGATGGTCGTCGTTTCGGGTCGAAAGCTTCGACGAGTTTCTTTCCCCGAAGATACTCCTCATAGGTCGGTGATTCCTGCTTTTCTCTTCCGTGAATCAAGGCACCGCGCAGGACAGGATCGAGTGACTGCCACGCGACAAAATTCGCGATAGCCTGACGTACTCTCTGCTCGCCCGCCTTCCTAATGGCAGACTCCAGCTTCTTCTCAATCTCTTCGCTTCTGTGGTCGATGCCCAACTGACTTAGAAGCACGCGAAGCGGCAACTTCTGCTCAATGTCGACCAACCTTGAGGTGTCATGGATGAACTGATGGTCGCCCGCATTTTTCTTCAGATAATCCTTCGCATAACTTTGAACGGACTCTTTGACGAACTCATCATCTGCACTATCCGGTTTCCATCCAAACGAACGATTGTATTCATACGCCAGCTTCTTGCTTTCTTCGTCTGAAGCGTATCGCATTACACTGGCAAAGGGCCGACAGGCACAAGAGTCGTGGACCGTATCGATACAGAACGCAGCTAACGCCCTCACTTCATCAGGGGTAGCGCGGCGAGCCCCCTCCGGTGTTTCAAGTCTTTGCGCCAGTCTGACCATATCGAAGGCCAAACTACGAGGTCGTTTTGGCATAGTTGGCAACCCATCAACCAGGACGTGCGCCAACTTCCCCGGACCGAGAACTTTGGCTAGATTGTCGCCCAAAAACCTCTTTAAAGCGGAGCGATATTCATCGGGAAGCACAACCTGGCCTTTCAATGCATCAGACAGCTCAATCAATTTATCGAAGTCACCCTTTCCCGCAGTCTTCGTGTGATCCTGAGACTTTACAAGCTCTCTGAGCAGTGGTGAGAGCGAGTGCAAGACATCTTGTGTCCCAGGTGATAGAGAAGGTATTGCCGAAAGAACCGCTTCCGGAACAACCACAGGAACCGGACCATCATTTCTCGACATCCGATGGTCCATACTCTCACGAGAGTTTTGAAGACGAAAATGTTCCTTCAAGTCGTCACCACGGGCGCTATCATTAGGATGGCGTGATGCAAACCTGGCTCCTCTCTCTCCCGCCGCCTTATCGAACAGGTTGCGGCTATCTGTCTGAATTTGCCTGCGAAGCGAGTTGAAACTGGAAGAGTCAACATTCATGTCGGTGAATGCCAGCGATTCAATGGCCAGGGCCGCGAATCCGAATCGATCACCGTGGCGAGTCAACGCATCTTTGACGTCGTTAAAGACAGTGACTCTGTCCGATTCCTTCAACCACATTCTCGCTAGCTTGTCAGAAGAGAGCCGCGCCGACTTTTCATCGACTGCGCCTGTGGAAAGTTTCGCTAAGAGCGGAGCTAGCTCCGCATTAAGATAGCTGCTTGAGCCGGTTGAACGAATCTCCGAGGTAAGATTGAGAGAGGCCAGCATGCGATGAAGAGAAAGAAGAGAGCCTTTTTGCGGAGCAGGGGATCGATCACTTCGTGTATGTCTTGAACTATAGATATTGGTGATTGCGTTCAACAAAAAACTCTGCTCAGGGTTAACCACAGAATCTGGAGCGAGTTTTCCATACACCGTCGCAGCTGTTGCCAGCACCTTCTCGTGACCGATTCTTGGAGCCAAATCTTGCAACGATTTGGCCGCCTGTTTGGCCAGCTCAGACACCGCGGTATCGAAAGCGGTAGCACTGGCGCCGGCAGGTTTTCCCAGTGCCACCCGCGCGAGCAGCTCGACTGCAGACTTGTTACCCTCTCCACCTGCTTTGTTCAGAGCATCGAGAATCTCAGTCGGTCCCTTGCTCAGCAGCTCTTTGTTGTCTACGGCAATAGCGGCTAAGGTTGGAAGTAATTCGACTTTCAAAATCCGCGGATTTTTTTCGCATAGGAACTCTCTATTTAGCGATTCCAGTACTCGATTGCGCTCTTCCGGACCACGCTTGGATAGCTCAATGAGCGCGGTACCAGCGGTGCGATCCGATCCGACTCTAGCAGCTAACACTTTTAGCACCTGTCGCCCAATGTCAGAATCTGAAACGCTCTCGAAGAGACTAGAAGCCACTGTCTCCAGAGCAGCTGCATCGCCTATCGCAGCCCTCGAGACCAGCTCCGCAAATCCAGCTCCACTCTGCGAATCGTCTTCGACCACACAATCAGGATAACTCGAATCGTCCGTTACGAGGTCTTTGAAGTTCTTAGAACCACCTTCTATAAGATCCGAGTTCCAGCCTATGCTCGGGAAATCGGTGCACGGCACGGGATCAATATTGCTTGTATCGAATGGTGCGCGACTGTTTCCCATACACTTTCCTTATAGATGCAGCGGCCCGTATCCAATCTAGTTTCAAAAACTTGAAACTTGCTTGCACGTCCCTTATGTGCTTCGTGTAGCGCAGTTGGCTAGCGCACCAGCCTGGGGGACTGGCGGTCATGGGTTCGAGTCCCACCACGAAGACTGACTGTGAAGATGTGCTTCGTGTAGCACAGTTGATAGCGTGCCAGCGAACGAATTTCCCCAAGTGTGGACTTAGAGGCGCCATCGACTACCGACAGTCGTTTCGCGCTTATCAGCCTGCGCGGTTAACAGTCATGGACACCCCAATAAAGTGGAACTGGTACATTCGAACTCGGGTCGAGAGCTCCATCCAAATCAAAGCGCCATCGTCAGTCAGCCATAACGGCGTTCTCCCTTTCATGCTTGTAGCCCCCGTAGGCTCAATCTACGGCGAAATTGTCGAAACCGTATAAAGTGTCAATGCAAAAGCGATCAGGGTTTTTCCTGTTTACTGTTGCTTCGATTAATCTCAGAATCAGCCTAGAATTTGTGCCCCATCTTCGTTCGGAAACTTACTAATTAGTCGCGGTCAATTGCACGCGGCATGCTTGGCCTGCGTGTGTGATTCCCGCTTTCAGAGGTGAATTCGGTCATGCAGCTCATTGCAGTACTTTTACTTGGTCTTATCCTCTCTATGTTGGCAATATGTTCGTATGTCATCCCCAGGCTTAGCCCTCAATCGGTGGCAGCAAACCGAATTGTCGCAAAAGATCTCAGCCCGATAGTAGTGGTCAACGAAACCAGTCGTATCGAGCGGACACCTGTCTGTCTCGGCTCCGGTGGAATTTGGGGCGACGAAAGCAGAATAGTTGCAGAAGAGTATTTCAGAGCCAAGAAATATCGAATGGCGATCAAGTATTTTATGAGAGCACTTGATGTCAATGCCAACGACGAACGGGCAAGTCTCGGTCTCGGTCAGTCGTATCTGGCGCTCGGCGAAGCTGAAAATGCGCTCGCGCCTCTGTGCATGGTGCGCGACGATTGCTTCAATCATCGACAGAATGCTGAGAATTCCGACGAGGGTGATCCGCATATCATGCCTGAGATGACCGACTTTGAGATGATGCCCGGACATGGGCGCGATGCGGTTGATCATGAAGCGAGAACTGCTCTGGAGCAGGCAGTTCTTGCAATTCAGCCCCCCACAACCGTCAATGCTGAAATGCGTGCATACAAATCGGAAAAGCATTTCAAGGTTTTGTCTTCCGCTCTAAAGTTAGTCGACAAATACAGAAAGTCTCATGAATATCATGTAGTCATTTCCTTGCTTCGACTGGCAGATGAGAACACCCGCACACTGCCTTCACACTTCGTAGACGATTTGATCTGTTCAGGAGATACGGAAAAGCAGTGGGGTGAGCTAGCCCAGAGAGCTCTCAACGCACTACGCGATGAAGAGCGCTACTGGTACATGGACAGACTTTCCTCCCTGAGCAACCATCTCCCGGATAACGACATTAGAAAGGCTGCGGCTTTCCATTACGTCGCCACCATGGATCTCGATGATTCAGACACATGGCCGCAACTGAACGAAGCTTATGCCCTCATGCAAAAACACCACCAGTCATCGCCATATGCAGCCAGTTGCGCTTACGATCGCGCCGTAGTCGAAGTCCAAAACGGCTATCTGGATGAAGGCCATCAACTCTTTAGCCAGGCGCTGCAAGGATATCGAAAATCAAACGATGCCGAAAGTGTTGCAGCTTCCGAATACAACCTCGGCTTGATCTCATATCAACTCGATGACCTCTACCACGCCAAAGAATATTTCAGGTCCGCTTGCAGGCACTTCACCGACCAGAACGACCAGCGAACCTCCGCATATAACGCCGCCGTAGCATGCACTGAATACAATACCAGTGCCAAAGACAAAGAGTTCATGAGCGGGCTCACGAAAATCAACGACTCTCTAGAATCGCTTACGCAGTCGGCGGTCTACAAAGTCAAGACAGGAGATCTCGAAGGAGCGGTCCAGCCGCTGCTAGAGGCTATGGAAGGATACTATCCTTGCGGAGAGCAGAACGGCGGCTTTTCATCAACCGCAGTCGAGGGAGCACCTTATCACATCGTCAAATTTACGGACGAACAGGTGCTTCAAACTCTCTTTAAACGCAGCTCTCGGATAGCCAAGCGTTTACCGACAAGATTCGGCGGTGCCAAGCTACCCTCCGGAGGCACTTTTCTGGAGGCAAGGCACGGATTACTCGACGAACATACGTTCGAGTCGTCGCCATATTATGCAGACTTGGCTCACATATTGTTCACTCACGTGATGCAGAACACCGGACGGAATGCGGAAATGTCCGAATTCTTCAAGCGGCGACTCAAACGCCACCCCAACAAAATCCCCTCACCCAAAGAGCCCTCCTATCAGCAACAACTCATGCACACATTTCAGAGCTGCTGGTTCTGCCCTCCACATGAGATGAACCAACAAATGATCGTGACAATTCGAGTAACGGCCGACGGCAAAATCAATGATATGTTCGTAGATCAATTCGCCGACCAAGCGGCTGTAAACCAGTCCATACTGGATGAGACTATGAAGTGGGCGCAGCCGCTACCGAAGCCTCCTGTAAATCTGGTTGGCAAAGACATTCGGATCGTTTTCAATGCATCTACACCAGTCTTCCCATCCGCGCCCAAACTGCAAGCGTTTCCCGTCACATATTTCGGCGACGGCAAGACGGCATGGTAAGAGCTTCTAGATACAAAATGAGTTCTGTTGTCCTGTCCGTTCGGTTCTGCACAAAACAACTACGTTAACGGATTTCACATAGCAATGCCTGAAACAGCGGAGCCAAGATCTCAGGTTTGATTTCGATTTTAATGAGCAGAACTTTTG
>CAZISK010000598.1:0-5572 GCA_964541355.1 uncultured Candidatus Obscuribacterales bacterium | reverse complement strand
TATTTTGACGGCAGCAAGACCGTGTGAGAAATTGTGCGCTCGGTGAAAACTCAATGGTACGGCCAAAGAACCGTCAGAACTTATATATCCCCAGCGCCCACCATTGCGAACGACCGCCAGTCCTTCGTGAAAGTCTCCTGCATCATCGAATTTCGCCGCGATTTTCAGAGCGCCAGTGCTGTCAATATAGCCGAATTTGTGGTCAAAGTGTAGGAACGCAGCTAATGGTCTCGGAAGCCTGGACTCCGGCACATCGTAGATTCCTTGCGAGACAAACGACGTAATCATACTGTCATTGTCGGCCACAACCCATGCGTTCAACATAGCCGAAATTGCGGGCAGGACCAGGATTACTAGAAATGTAACCACTCTTAATCTTAGACCAGTTTTCTTTGATACAAATTCTGGAATCAAACGACTCAGCCCATCAACGTTGGTGACATAGAGTTGCTTTGACTGCTCGGAATTCGGCGATGACTCTTTGATGCGCACTCCTGGCGGCTCTTCGACATCGGTCGATCTAAGTGTCTCTTTGCGTTTCGACCTAAAGATCATCGTATTCGCTCCCGATTGCGCTGTGCGCCAGCAAGAAAGACATAACGCTGGCACAAAAGATCAAGAAACGTACGTCTGTCCTTGAAGAAGGTTGCACAGACCGCAATTCCGTACAGGACGTAAAGCAGAATGTAGCCGGTGAGAAAGCAAAATCCAATGTTGTTTGGTTCGTTACGAGCGTAGCAGATGTATGACAGGACGGCCACCACTATAGCCACCATCGGAAACGTGCTCAAGTAGACGATACCTTGCATAAGTTGCTTGATCAGAGCGTCTTTAAATCTCACCTGGCCAAGGTCAGACCTGGCCACGATGAGCCCCAGAACGACCTTACCGGGCGTGGCTCGTAGTCTGCTTGATTCGCACACGGCCATGACCAGGACCGCGCCCAGGACTGCAATAAGGATGCTAGTGCTAGATACGACGCCATACATTACAAACGCCTGGATCTGGTTGTCGGCAGCCGGTGCGGTATAAACCCACACCAAAAAGACCGCGTAAAAGACGATACTGTATAAGGCACCGAATGTGATCGAATCAAGCAAAGCGGCTGGAATGCGACGCCACAGGCTGGCACACATGATTTTACTGTCAGCTACTGATATCGTTGCAGCGACCTCACTGTCGCAATTGGGGATGCTTTCTCTTAGCGGTGCGACGACACTTCCCGCCACGCGATCGTGGAGCAGCTGATATCGTCGTGCAGTGAACAGATGTAAAACGGGATAGATCAACGCGAAGATTGAAACAGTTTTGCTCAGATGCCTCTTAGCGACAGCTAAGAATGATGGCTTGTCTCCCGCTGTTGTACGAACCTTCAGACCGAATAAGCGCTTGCCAGGGGTTGCCGCCGTACTGGAGCATTCGAAGGCTACGTGATACAAGAAGTTGAGTGGCAGGACAAGACCAATAAAGAGGAGCTGAATCCACTTCGTCGCTTCTTCTCCGTACCAAGTCAAGTAAATTCCGGCAGCTATCAGCGCAATAACTCCCGTGCCGGAAATTACATCTAGAAATGCCACAGCAAAGGCAAATGCAGACGCTATACCGATAGTCATGATTTGGGAAACATCAAAACCAAGGCAGGTTGTCATTTGCGCAGCTACTGCTGCTGCACTAACAACCGCAAAGATTATGGCGTCGGCGAATCCCGCACCGGCGCGGCGAGCAAGCACAGAAAGCGTCGAAGATCGAAAGGGTTCCGCCGATCCGGTACTAGTAAAATTATCGCTTCCTCTCAAAGATAGTTCGTCGTTCACTGTTCGTTGTCTCAAGGACCATTCAATCAATACTACCAAATTCTCTTGACAATCCGGGTTCGATTATTCTCCTTTTAGATTTGCCCGGGTCGCGACCAGGTATCGGATCCATTTGTTTTTTCATTCTGTTTGAAAACACTGTTCGAATTTTGTCCAGTAGACCTTGATCCTACCGACCTGTCTTGACGGTTCACCAGGTAGACTCACTGAATATTTATCCCAAAGCCATATGCCACCGTAAATGGTGAATTTGGAATTACGCATATCGAGTTAGAAAGAGATTGAAGGACGCAACAAAAGCCAGACAAGCTTGCTTTTTCGGTTCGTTGCACCAAACTGTTTTCGGCAAATTGCAGCATTCATCCGAAACCTGGAGAGAGTCACTGGTGGACCGTGCCTGAGACTCAACTTATCGGAGGGCAGGCAAATCCCTTTGCTTCAATCACCATTGCTGGTATCACGATCGGTTTGCTCTGCTTCATGGCGGGGTTGAACTGGCACTACCAATGCCAGAAATCTTCGGCTAACGCCCGCATAGTCGCACACCTATGAAAAACCCCAGGTTCTGTGAGCAATGGAGAAGGGGCGACATGACTCGGACCTTTATCCAAAACCAGGATACAATATGGCAATGATTCGAATGCTGAGACTCACTTTACTGTCTGTAGTAGCCATTGTTTTGTCTGCCTGTATTGCACACCAGCCGCCGGCAGTAGTAAACAATGGCGCAATACGCAAATTGGAGATTCCTGGTGGTTGGACGCAAGAAAGCCTCACGGGAAACAGGGCTCCGCGTGAGCAACTCATTAAGTACAAGGGACCCTTTCCGGAGAGTTACTTGGCCATAAGGCAAATTAGACGGCCCGGCCGCGCGCAAAGTCGGGCCCTTAAAAAACTGCTGAAAGCCTCTCCACATCATCTCAACCAAGATGAATTGAGATTGGTCTCAGAGATCGCCAACACGCCGTCAATAGAAATTAGAGGTTGGAGTAGCAGCATTACCGAGGGACGGACACTGACGATCAACTCGAGAACAGTGGTTGAAGCGGTTCGGTCTAATTCATGGTCCGGTGGCTGCCGATCTGGTGAGCCAACTACGGCCCACAGAGTCAGAATCGTACTCGCTGATATCGACGGCACAGGCGCCTTGGTTCAAGAGATCGCCATTGGCGCTGAAACTAAGGATGTTCAAGCTGTTGACGCTCAAGTTTCACCCTACATCGAGCGAATCAAATGGAATTGAAAAAGCGCTCCATAACTGCAAGGAATCTTATAGCTGTAAGGCGACAATTTATTGCCAGTTGTCTTGCGCTGCTTCTTTCCTCAATATGTCTACCTACATCGACTTGGAGTATGGATTCAACAGAGAACGGCTATGATCGCGCCCGCGGTTTTCAAAATGACGGTTACGGAACCGAATTGAATCCTCAAGATGAAAAAGGAAATCTAGGACTGATGCTCAAATCGGCTCAGGAGCAGGGCGCTTGCGGCGAGGGTCATAGAAACCAAACGGAGAACCTTGCAGAGTTCTATCTGAAGTCCGGTCGAGGACGGCAAGCTCAATGCTGGATACAGCGTGCTCTTGCAATGGATGATTTAGCTAAAGACACCTCATGGTCGCACAGAAATCGTTTGGAACTGGCATCAAGGATCAAGGCCTTTAACGGCGATCTTAGAACTGCAGCTCGCTATTGCGACATGGCAGCAGGCATAAAGCCAATAACTGGATCCGCTGACACTTTCGGATACCTGCATCACGCTGCCATTCTTCGCAGCTTTGCAAAGTACGACGAAGCATTGAACTGTCTTAAGGACGCAGTAGCGCTCACGACCAAAGACAAACACCCTGAAGATGAAGAGCTGTGCAAGTTTGAGCTTGCCATTACTTATGGACTCAGCCACAAGGTCGACGAGGCGATTGCACTTTGCAAAGATCTAACTGCTAGCAACAAGCGCTCTCTAAGGTCCGAAAGTATTTGCAGGCAGGCTACTGTAAAGTTGGCCAAGTTTCAGGATTTGAGCGGCAAATCCGGAGAAGCCATCGCCACATATACAAATGCGCTCGATAAGTATAAAAATAGTCCGGCAGAATGCCTTGCCGGACTGTATCTGGGGCGGGCTGAGGTTAAGGAGCGCTCAGGCGACAAGGCTGCCGCGGTCATCGATCTTCAGGATGCACTCAAGAACTACGAAAAAGGATTTGGCGAGTGGAGCTCCTATGTACTAAGACCTCTGACGAAACTGTCAAAACTCTCTTCTGCCAGCGATGTTAACACATCTTCTCTGCAAGCAGACGGCGACGAGCTTTACCTTGACGGAAGAGCTAGTCTGACTGCTGGTAAGATAAATATCGCCAGAGCAAAATTGACAAAGTGTGTTTCCGAAAGCGAGAAGGATTGGGGAAAAAAACATCCATACACAGGAGAAGCCTTAATCCAGCTGGGCCTAGCCCAACAGGTTGGCGGCAACGCTTCCGCAGCGCTTGATTCGTACGATCGCGCTTCGGTGATTTTTGAATCTGCCTATGGTACAGACGATCCAGAGCTCATCGAAATACTGACAATGAGAGCCTCCTGCGAGTTAAGCATCGGCAAAACTTCCAGGGCTCTAGAACATATGAAGAAGGCGACGAGCATAGCCGAAAGATCTTATCCCACTGCACCGCAAACCATGGCACCTGTTTTCGAGATATACGGCGACGTAAATGTAGCGACTGGTAATTTCATTACCGGGTTCCGGGCTTTTCAGATAGCTCGAAAGGTGCTTCGCAACGCCTCATTCGACGGTGTCGCATATGAGCTGGAACGTATCGACGATAAGATTGAGAAAGTCGAGCGTTCATTGGCATCAATGTCACCGCCCGCGGTGCCTCCCGATCAGTTGCCTTTGAGTAACTTGTCCGGTGTCGTCTACGCCTGGATCCCGCCTAGTGAAAACCTGATCCGACCAAGTTCGTACGAGTGGATATACCTTGGCGATTTAGGCAGCAGAATTGTCAAAAACGATTCTTACAGGCAGATCTGGTTGTCGGTTTTTCCGGATCGGATTGCTAGTATCGACAAGAACTATAAATTGCCGGAGACCATTAATGCACTTGATCTCTCCGGCGGTAATAGCGAGACGATAACCAATGTTCTCTCTGCACCTGGTCTCACCGGCTCGATTGAGTGCCTCAATCTAGGTTATTCTGAGATCCGTGAAACTGATTTCGATCAACTGATTGCAATGAAACACCTCAAGGAACTAAACCTTGCCGGCACTGAATTGACCAGAGCGGGTGTTGAAAAACTGGCATCGTGTAACGGTCTTGTGTCGCTAGACTTAACTAACACAACGGTCGACGATGATCTTTTGCGAAGCCTGTCAAAACTGCCGTTGAAGAAATTACGCGTTGACGGCACTGCTGTGACAAGCAAAGGATTGCTGCCATTTGTTCATTGTAGAACCAAACGGTAGAAAGACACCGAATTTTCTCATCGCTGAAACCGCCAGTTACTCCGCAACCTGCGAAGTCTATGCCACATTCCCCAGCTCACACATCAATTTCGAAACCTAATCGGGACGACAGGATTTGAACCTGCGACCTATTGCTCCCAAAGCAATATGCCACCGTTAATGGTGAGTTTGGAATTACGCTTATCTGGTTGGAAAGAGACTTAAGAACACCATGAAGTCTAGTGTTCATCGGCTTATGCTAGGATGGGAGTGATTGGGGTCAAATTAAATGAGCTGCGGGGACAATTAAATTTGAGCTGTTG
>CAZISK010000597.1:0-5576 GCA_964541355.1 uncultured Candidatus Obscuribacterales bacterium | reverse complement strand
CGGTTAATGTCATTCAAAAATTCGAAGGGGCAGTTGATTTTCTGTGTTGTTGAATGCCCTTTTGCGAATCGAATTTCAGCACTTTGTCCATTTATTGAAACAGTCGCGATGCTGTTGAGAGCGAGAATTGTGTATGTTGGCGCCGCGAGCGATCGTTCTCTTTTTTGAAAGAATATGGACTGCTTCGTATTTTGCATAGAGAGGAGATCATCTGCTGCTAGATGTTCAAGCTTCATAGCGCAATGCAGAAGCTTTCTTGGGGACAACGAGCGAAGCAGGTTGAGTTTGTGCTTTTCTTCTGAGAAACATCTCTTTTGGGTTCTGGAATTCATTACTTCTGTTCCTGTTCTTTTGTGTGATACTGAATGTGATGGCGTGCCACTGGACGCGCAAAAGCCGCCTGACCAGCAACGTCGGGAATAGATACAAAAAACCGCAGGTCCTTAATCTGACAAGCCTGCGGTAATTAACACTTTGAGAGAATTGACTGTCTCACCAGCGCCAACGCGGCCTGTCTGCCATGCTGTGCCAGGTCCACCAGAAGTATTGGGCTGTGATTGAGTCGGTCTTCATTTATTTCTCTTGAGGCGAATATTGCCTCGGAAAAATGGAACAAGGTCATATGTTAGCAGGTAGCCCCGAAATTGCAAGCCGTTGTGTTCTGACAGCGAACGAAAGTTACAAAAATCCTGGAGTCTCTAGTTATTCAAGACTGAGAACTCCTCGTCGTTGAGGGCGACGCCATGCGTCGCCCCTGCAGCCATGATTGGTAGGCGCGATGCCATGCCTCGCCCTCATAGGGCCTCATCGAAGGGGACGAATGAACGAGTTCGCGGTCTTGCGAGTTCCCTCCGCGTACCGTGCATATCGGTCGACGCTGAGAGCTCAGCCACCGAAGAACCGCTCGGAGAACGACGCACCATAGTAAGAGCGCCGGCGTCTTGCCGGCATCGAGAATGACCGACATCGTTGGAGTTTGAGATTCCGAAACACTTCCTCATCGATGAGGAATTAGTCGTCTAATTTGTCCCATATTTTTGCGAGCTTGTCGTAGTCGAGCTCCTTGCTTGGTGATTGCGATTTAGCCTTATTAACGTCGGCCATGGTTCTAGAAATAATCTCGGCTTTCTCTCCTGTTACTCTGGCTTCGACCTCCATGATGTGATTTCTGTACGCGTCTATGTATCCGTCGCGACGCTGCCTCCATGGTTCGGCCGTCTGGTCTAGATGTTTCTTCAACGTGTCCAGCTCCTTATCGGACAAGTTCTGTTTTTTCATCATGTCTTTTACTTCGGTCTTGGCCGCTTGGTCTGGATGGAGACGCATGATATCGTTGATGTCTCTTTTTGTTCTAGGATCAGTGAGTGCCTTAGTTAAATCGGGGTTGCTCATATTCGACCATTTTGTAGCCAGCTCGGCGTGATCCTGGGCCCATGCCGCTAGTCCGCTGGCAAAATTAGGAGCATCAGATGGCGTACTGACTTTGAGTAGGTGGTCGGCTCGCTTGACCTGCTCTGCTGAGAGTGGTTTTGCTCCTTTCAATGCGGCTTCTACTTGATCCCGGTTAAGGATACTGGGCTCTGATTTGCTTCGAGGTGCCATGACATTTTGGTTGAAGTAGTCCATCACCTTATCCGGATTGCCTCTGTCGGTTAGAGGCAAGCGCTCGTTGATTCGCCGGGTCATGAGCGTAAGCTGCTCGTGGTGAGTGAGTTCGTGAGCTAACGTGTTTACCAGTCTGTCTTTGTCGCCAAGCATGGTTTCGTTTACACCAATCTTGCCTCCCTTATAACCGCCGGCGGAGAATTCGCCTTTCTCGAGTTCGAGCTTTATAGGCGGAATTCCAAGTTTGTTGGTGGCGATATCGTTGATAACATCTTGAGCCGCCTTCAATCGATCGGGCATTTCTTTATTGTGGGCGGCTTCGATTTTGGCTGCGTCCTCTGGTTTTCCAGCCTTGAGCTTTTCCTGTAGCGATGGACCAAGAGCTTTTTCGAGACCCTGTGCAAGCGGCCTGATTACATCATCTCTGAGAAGAGCGGGTCCTTCCAGATTGTGTTTTTTCAAGATCTCATCGAGTCTTTGTGAATCCGGTTTGTATGGTTCATTTTTTCCTTTGACGTGCTTTTCTTCGTTGAGCGGCAGAGCTTTGTGCTTAGTATCGAGCTCATTGTTGATTTTGCCTCCTGGCTTGCTGCCCGGAGCAGGTGGATGCCCACCTTGAGTATCTCGCTTATCGACCAGAGTCATCGGTTTTACGTCTTTGCTCGCACCAACTGGGGTGGCTTCCCAGACTTTTGGATTTGACTCTGAAGGTTTTACGACAAAACCTTCCTTCTGCATGAATTTCATAAAGTCTGCTTTGCTGGTGCCCGGTTTCAAATCGTAAGTCATTTCGTTCTTGGCGCCATTCATGCGGGCGCCTCTGAGAAGTCCCGCCCCGATCGCCAGCGACGTTGTCAATCCAGCGTCGATCAAATGTTCTGCGGTCCAGTTTGTCTTGCCGCCCGTCAGCGGTTTTGTAAGATCACTAGCGGCCGATGACAGTACAATGTGACCCCCGGCAAATGCTGCCGTATGAGGAAGCTCTTTCATGAAGTGGGTGCCAAACTCTTTCGCGAGCGATTTTGCTCCGGCGCCAAGCCCGGGATTGAGAACTCGATCGGCTTTGTGAGCGAGGTGCGTGAGATTGGGTGATTTTTCCAGTTGTCCGGCGAGGGCCTTGCCGAATGCGGATCTGGAAGCTCCACCTAGCACGGTGCTTGCACCAATAGACGCGCCGGTTCCAGCGATTGTGTCGATTACGAGACCGGCGGCCGTATGACCGGCGATTTTTCCGAGCTCTTTGAGATTGTCGCCTTCCGAGCGCTTCCCGCTCATTCTGTACCAGTCACCAATGTCTGATCCCTTGTTACCGCGTGGACCCAGACCCGTATCAAACGCCTTGTTGAGGTGATAGAGCCCTTCGCGAGCACCCTCTCTTCCGATTAGCGTTCCGACCGCTGTTAATGCTGCACCTGCCAAAGGAGTAGCGCCACCTAGAGTTGCGATAGTGGCAGCGGTTGCAGCCATTGCACCGACGCTCGCGGCTATCAGGGGACCGTGTTCTTTCATCCAGTTGCTGTAGGTAGATGGCTTCAATGTGCCGTCGAATGCGGAGTTAACCATGTCCTTGACGTCTTTGTAGGAGTCCTTGTACATGATACCGCCGGTGGGGCTTCGCATCGGGCTGCCGTCCTTGTCCTTCATCATACCGCCGTAGCGTGACTCATCGACGTGGTTGAACATGTCATGGACGCTCTTGAGACCGTTGATTCTATTATTGAGCTCTTTGTAGGCTTGATTGTTCGGATCATTTCCGCCGCTTTCGGCCATTTTGGCCTTGGCTTTTTCCATTGCATCGATTCGGTCGCGCAGTCCCCTGATATCTTCGCTCGTAACCGATTTCATTACCTGGTCAATCTTGCCGGCACTTTCTCTGGCGCTCTTCACGAAATCATTGTAGGGGGTGCCATTCACTCCGGATTCGAACAGTTTTGATAACTGTTGCAGGGGAGCGGCGATCTCGCCTGATTTCCCCATCATTTTCTTAACGAGCGGATCATTATCCAGGGTTTTCGTGGCATTCTTCACGAAGGCATCGCGCGCACCGCCGTCGGAGATGGTCTTAGAGTTTATCTGTGCCAGACCTCTGGCTTCAGGGTTGAGAGTCTCTTTTGAATGAATTATTCCAGGTTCTGAAACTTCCACGGGTCTGAGACCGAGCGCTGCTTCGAAGCGTCGCATGTCGGCGGATTTACCGTCCTCGGGATTTGTGCCCTTCGAGTAGTCCGGCAGTCTACCCCAGGACGACTCACCCTTGTCTTTTGCTCTTCCCAGGATTCCCTGATCCGTGCCGCTGCCGTTGAGAGCACCGGCAGCGATACCATACTTATTGTAGAGACCGGTGGCTAGAAAATCAGCTCCGGAAGTTTTTCCATCACTTAGGAAGCGTTTGTATGTTTCTACGTCTCTTACAATACCCAGGTGTGTTGCTCGTTGCCCGGAAATTCCCGATGCCTCTTTGCTCTTGTCTATATCTTTTGATAGCTGCTCGATTCCTTTCAGGAGCTCTGTTTGTTGTTTGGAGAGTTGGCTGTCGACACCGTTGGACCCTATCCTTTCACGAAGTCTGCCTGCCGCTGCGCCGATGTCAGCGCCATATCCACCGGTTGCTACACCAGCTGCAAGGCGAAGGATGTCGCCTGCCGTCGATGTCTGAGGACCGGCTTTCGTAATTTTAGCGAGCTCATTCAGTTTACTCATTCGATCTTCCTGCATCTTTGTAGTTGCCATCCGATCTTCCTGAGCTTTCTTGGCTGCTTCCGATGTTATTTTGTCGAGACCGTTCGGCAGATTCTTGTCTAGCAACGCGGCATGTGGGGAATCTTGCAGAACGTTATTGACCATCATGCCTACCAGGTTGAGCTCTCTTGGCGTTTGTCCTTCCGCGCCTTTGGGCTTATCGGCGCCTGGTTTATCCCATCCCATGAGCGTGGACCGATCCTGGGGCGAGAGCGCTTCAGCGATTCGCGAGTGATGCAAGACGCGACGAAGTGCTTCATCTCCGCTTTCACCTGGTTTGCCATAGTTCTTCCGGATTGCGGCAGCATAATCTTTTATTCGAGACGGATCCGTTCCGACCTCAGCGAGCATTTGCTCAGCGCTTGCAGGCATTCCCACAGAGCGAGTCAACTTGCCGAGCTTGCCTATCATCTCCGGATCCGTGATTTTGCCGTCAGCGTAGAGCTTTGAGATGGCATCTTGATCTTTCGCTGTAAGCTTTTCCGGTTTCACGCCGGAGTTCATTATGTCGACAGCAGCCTTTCTCGTGTCAGTGCTGTCGCTGTTCTTGAGGGCAGAGAGCGCGACATCGCCAGCCATTGTTTTTAGATTCTTCCTGTCGGTCTCCGACAAATTAAGCTCTTTGGAGACGGATCTGTCGGATGCGACTCCGACACCGGTGGCGATACTATGTAGATCCTTTGCCGAGAGCTCGCCGGCCACCGCAGGTAGTGCCTGCATTGCGGCAAATACGTCGCCTTTGTTGGCGACCCCACCATGATGTGCTCTGCCGCTAGCAATCACTGAGGTCAAATTGCCGGCCAGCTCTTTTTTGAATGGATTAGGGAGACTGCCGCCGTTCTTTTCGAGGGCGCCGAGAACCTCTGGGTTTGTCAGGTTTTTACCTACCAGATTGGCGTCTTTAGCGGTCAAGTGCGGGGACATGCGCAGCAAATTCTCAGCTGACGCCTTCGAATTAGGATGATCGCTTGTTATGTTGGCGTCGGCGAACTCCTTGCGCGCCAGTTCAAGCGCTCCGTCTACCGCTTTGCGGTGGTTGGGATTTTTCGAGTCCGCCGGAATGGCGCTGGCGGCTTTCGTGAGCGCTTCCATGTAATTAGGACTGCCGGCGGCTTTCGGATCGTTGTCGCGGAATTTGTTGGCGTCGAGAAGGGCATTGGCAATGGTCGATGCGAGCTCCGGTTTTTTCGCGGCTTCTGTAAGATGGTTCTTGGCCCAGCTGGAATAATCCG
>CAZISK010000596.1:0-5588 GCA_964541355.1 uncultured Candidatus Obscuribacterales bacterium | reverse complement strand
AATCGATCAAACTATGCGTTCCATCAAGGACAGCCAGTAAATCGCCGCGTTTGACTTTTTGTCCTTCATTGACCAAGCACTTTTCGACGATCCCATCCTCACTCGGCTGCACCAATTTGATCTTGCTTGACGGCAGCAATTCTCCCTTAGCTTCTGCCACCACGTCGATTTTGGTAAGGGCAGCCCAAAGAATCAATATTAGAGTCATAGCGGCCAGCATCATTAGCAGCTGGCTCGAAAGTTGAGCCGGGATCTCGTATCTTTCTATAGTCCCGAACTTGAAAAAATTGTCGTTTGTGTCGCAGGTTTCGGCTGAGTCTGGAGCCCTGTAGTATGACGAGACAGTCAGACTTCTGTCAGGTGCAGTCGTTTTTCTATCCATTTTGTATGTTCAGCGTCACGGTACATTGACAGTCAGCTCAGTACAGTCAATACCTCTTGAACTAGTAATTCGATCGTTCATGATGCCCCTCCGTTGGAGGTGTTTAAGACACCCCCTTACCCACGGTGCGTACTCTATAGGCGAAATGTTGACAAATTGCTTAGCAATCCGGGAAAAGGAATCAGCCTTTATCTATTTACTGGTACTTCGTAGATCCTTTCAAGTCCCAGCATTAGGACTTGATTTCGCAAGGCCGATGCGATTGCAGGACGTTCGCTGAAAGCCAAGACCTTGCCGTCGGTAAGCGTGATGACCAGATGGTTGGCAAACAAAGCTCTTGAATTCCCGATTGAGGCGACGCTTTGCCAGGGAATGAGCATCTGTGGCGCAAACGGAAAAAAGATGGGCGATAGTCGTAAGAACAGGCCTTCGTTGCTCACACCGAAAGAAACACAATTGCCAAAATGCACCGGGCGTAACACTAAAGACTGATAGTTTATCCAGGTGCCATCGTATCGTTTCACCCGTGGAGGAAACCTCCGGCATAACTCATTCCATCCCGATATTTTCAAAATTATCGTAGGGGCGAGTACAGCTGCAACAACACCGAGGAGCGCAGAAAAGGATGCAGAGGCTATAGGTGAAGGGTCCATGGCACCCAATATACCAATTCTGCATTACCTCCAAACGCCAACAGTGGATGCCAGAAGCTCATGTCGGCAGTTCTATGTGTGGTGGTCGGACTGGTTGATATTCTTGATTTACCATGGAATGGTGGCACTCCATGCCTTGCCGCCTCAGTAGGAAAACGAAGCCGAACGCCGGGATGTACTTCATCCCACCAGCCTAGATTTTATTACACCTAAACTTTCGAATTTCGCTGTAATGACGGAGCCAATAAGCTTATCAAAGCCGAACGCCGGCAACTTTATACAATTTGCGGAACGTTATCTCCACACAAAAATTTATCTAGATCGCGAGAATCTAGACGATACCGAATTTCATCGGTAGCACTGTAGGTAGTATCAACGGTTTTTGATGAACTTCCAAGAAGAATAACTACTTGGTTGAATGCAAAAGCAATGAATCCATCGTTAGTGATGAATCGAACATACAAAAAATATAAATGCTATCAGCAGTACTACTATCGTTGGCAGGACACCGGCCGGAATTTTCCTCTTAACCAGCCTGTAGCCAAAAAGAGGCTGTTCTTCAACTTTTTTACGCATTGAGCTCCTCTGGCTCTGATCACGAGCCATATCACCGTTGTAGCACAAAACCGCTAATTCTGCTTGATTTGAGACATTTTCAGCGTGAAGGTCTGAATGCCGTCGCCCGTCAATCTATTGGGGAAACGCGCTCTCGGACTTGCATTCGAACAGCCGCTCGGGGCCCAATTGTGCTCCCTGACTCTGTGAATTGCAGGTTTGAACCAGATATTTAGCCGACAGGAGGCAATTCTATGAGGCAGAACCGATACAACTGACCTGAAATCCGGCTCTAAGTGGTCAAAGTCACAATGACGAGGAGAAGCCAGTACCCTACTGGGGAAATTCCAAACCGTCTTGCCGGGCGATTCCGGAAGTTGATTTTTTTCACTTCTCGATAGCCGGTGTAAGCTCATCCTTCAATTCCGCATTGAAGAGTTTGAGCTGCGTTTCGAAAATCTGCGATGAGATCATAAGATCGCCGGAGAATGGATCATCGTATGAGGCAAGGAGAAAGACGTTAAGGCAGATGACCAGGCTGACGATGCTAACCATCGCCATTTGCATATAGATGTTTCTCGTCGTGAAGAAAAAGGTGAAGAGGATTGTGGCAACACCTCCGACAATAAGAATCGTCCAGAGAACTGGTGGCATGCCATTGTGTAATACGTCTGCTCTGATCCGGCGACAGTCTCCTACTGTACACATTGCTGACAACATGGCGGACTGAGCGTTTTGCTGCCTTGGCGTGACAGGCTCGTACTCGCTGCATTGCTTCCATAAGTCGCGGTAAGAATCCCAAGCTTTGGAGCTAGTCTTGTGTTCTTTCATTTTCGGCCATTCATCGCTAACCACGACTTCCACATATCGTTGACACTCTATTCGCACTTTGTCCTTGGATTCGTTCGGTAAACCATCAGCAGTTCGAAAGACATTGGCTACAGCTGAAGCTTCTTGTTGAACCGTTTGGCGTGCCATGGAAAAACGCTGCATCGCGTCCGCCACCATAAAGCCAAGCAACACCGCAAACAGCATCCCGACAAACTGAGAATACGGATCTGTGACTTCGTGCTGATCTTTGAGGTCCTCTTGAGCCAGCTTTTTCCTGAACAAGAGCAAGCCCACGATCGACAGAAGCACGGTAGCAAAAGTGAACAACATGCTATTAAAGAGGTTCACACCCATGTCTCCTTTTCAATGCCTCCAACCCGATGAATCAGAATTCTACCAGTTGCTCGTGCCAGTTTGCGCTTCGAGAATATTTCGACCTAGTCAAGCGATTCACAAGCGTTCAGTTCTGGGCTCCGCGCAACTTGCCCATGCACTCGATTGTGAAGGGTGTCAGGTGAGTAGAGGCGGCCAGCGCTCTCGGTCCGTCCCGAAGAAAATCAGCGACCGGACATTAGTCGCAAGATTTGGAACGCTAGGACTCATATTCAGCCGATCGGCTGCAATAACCAGAGCCTCTTCTGGGTGGATGAACGACAACAACGACGAGCTTGCAATAAGCACTACCCACGATACCGTACCGATACCTGAAAAATTGTTTTCATTTTGCTGAAGCCTGCGGCATACTCACCGTAGCCAATTAAATCGTTCCGAAAGACAGATTTTGTTTCCATGATATAATTTTTTGAATTCAATATTGAGTTAGCAGCATGCAACCGAAGCATCAACTTCCACAATTTACTCCCACGATGAGAGTATTTGCGATCGCTCTTATCCTGTTGGTCCTGATTGGTTCCCACCCACGTACTGCTTACGCAAAAGCGATGACGCCAATCGATGTGAAAAGAGAAAAAATCGACAAAGAGTTGAGATCCAACCTTGACACAGTGCTGGTTCGCGTTTCCATGTCAAAGAGTGCAAGCAGCACGAGTGATGATCCGCACAACATGTTGCTTTATGCCGGCAGCTTTCGAATCGAGGCACCCTCAATCAATCTTCGCACTGGCAAGCCTACGTCTGTCGCAGAACAGATTAGCAAGTCAGAACTGAGCGCAATACTAGATGTTTTGAAAGAACAAAATCTCTTCGATCGCGCAGTGAAGTTCTACTCGGAATTCACAGTCGACAAAAACTTTCCACCACCGAAAGATGGCAAGCCGTTTGCGCCGGAGCACAGCGAGGACGCGCAAATTGAAATCACCACGAATGATGGTCACTGGCACCTCTACTACACTATGAGAGTGTCCACAAAGGAATCTGCCTCGATTTTCAAACAAATGAGTGACGTACTCAGCGGCCGGGCAAAAGCAAGTCTCAGCGATCTTGCCAAGAAGTCGGGCTAAATATAAAAATACCGATATTCGTTGTTCTACTATGTGCGCGATAAAAGTCGTTCCAAGAATTCGACAAACAAGTTCAAAAACTATGTGAAACCCTTTGAGTTCTTGCAAACTTCATGTCGCACAATGTTCGGTGAAACACTACACAGCCATAGTGTACTTCGAAATCTCACAGTGCAACACGAAAGGAACTCAGACTCTACGCACTACCGGAGGTGGCGTGACTAATCCGTGGTGCGGAGACAAACTCCCTACGAACCGCTGTGAAATTCGACTAGCTGCTCGTCAGAGTCACAGATAGTGCCATGATGCCTGTACTGCAGATGGACGAAACCGATTCCTGGTACAAACGTACGTATCTGATGGTCTGGGCACGTGCGAAAGGCAATCGTGTACTCGCTTGTATTCTGAGGCAGACGGACGCCAGCAATTTCGGTAGATGCTGGAACCGAACGGATTTTCTCAACACACCAGCAGTACATATTATCGGTTCGATCCGGTACTGTTCCTTCCTGATCCCACGTAGTTCCAACCTTGCTTGACAGCTCCATCTGAAGACTGCTCTCGTCAGGAAATTCAGGTTTTTCCCCGCCGGCAACAGAGCTCTTCAATGTCGACCAGGTATTTGCTCTTTCTTCATCCGACACATCATATTCGTAAAAACGATTGTTGTCGAACACGACTCGAATAGTGAAGCTCACCGGCTCACGTCCGTAAAGATCTTTTCGCTCAACCAGAGCGACATCGATACCAGGTCTTTCGATAGAATCAATTACGGTAAGCTTATTCTTTGCTTTCACCGTCTCTGTCGCCCCGCTTTCCACTTGCTCGCGGCTGACTGTGTCGTAGATCCAGTACGAACCGATACGGCAGGGAAGCATCTGCGCGTCTTTCGCATCCATGAAGGGACGAATGCATAAGCCGAATAATACAACTGCCACAATCGCTACCAGCGACCGGATAGGAAAGCTATTCGCAGAGATTCTGCTGATTGCGGTGGACATGGTTACCTTACTTACTAAATCCTCGGGAAACGCCTGGTTATCGATGCAAACGACAGATTCCGCGAGTTTCCCGGTTTCATACTTTCCAATATACTGGAAGATTCTCTCAATTTAGGGGGACTGGACGTTTTTTTTCCTGTTCTTACGAGTTTTTTGCCAATTACACCGTAAGCCTCGTACGTGCACGACAATATTCAGACACAGTTTTGTATAATTGCCATGAACTTGACCTCGGTGCATGAAATCATGCTCCGGAACAAACTGGGTATACGTCACGAGCGGATAATCAGGCATCGCTTGAGTGCCTCGTGTCCGTTGACTGCTACCATCGTAGACTGCAGAGACTAGTCTGGTACCAAAGGATCCCGTGACGAACACCACATTTTTACTGCCCTCCGGTTTTAGATGGAAAAAGATTCCGGCTAACGGATTCGTTTTCGACGCACTTTACGCCGGTCCGTCTGCTGGACCGCTCGTAGTTTTACTGCACGGATTTCCCGAATTCGCTGACGCCTGGATCCAATTCATGGAACCTCTTGTTGCTGCTGGCTTTCAATGCGTGGCGCTTCAACAGCGTGGTTACTCGGATGGTGCGCGACCGAAAAAAATTTACGATTATCGAATTGACGAACTCGTTGCAGATGTATTGGCAGTAGCTGATGTCCTGGAGGCAAAACAATTTCATCTTGTCGGTCACGATTGGGGC
>CAZISK010000595.1:0-5595 GCA_964541355.1 uncultured Candidatus Obscuribacterales bacterium | reverse complement strand
CCGAGCTGCAGGACATTTCATTTGCGGTAGTTGGACTCAAGATTCAACAACGGTATGTACTGTTTTCTCATAAATCAGACACTTATACACTTGTTTTTACGGCTCCTGCTGCGCAGTTCAATTCGTTGACTCCTGTTTTCAACAATGTTTTGTTGAGTATTCAAACATCAGGTGGCACCGCCAGTAATACCAAGACGGCTGCGGTAGCGAAACCAGTTACACCGGCTGCGACCCCACCTGAAAAAGCGATTGTTTTAAAAACGTATAAATCAAGCATTGTACCGATTAGTTTTGGATATCCAGATGATTGGAAGGTCGCAGAGGGTGGACGCCACGATGAGCCGGTCAACATACAGGGCGCTAATGCAAAAGGCAGCGCCGCCGTGATAGTGCTGCATCGGGGGGAGATGCATCCGTCACTCTCTGTTGACGATGTTGCCGATGCGCTCCAGAAGGAATACTTCGAGCCGCAGAAGAGCTTTCATCAGGTAACGAGGCAAAGTCAGAGCTTCGGGTCAATGTCTAAAATCCATGGTGTCGTGCAAGAGCAGACCTTTGAGAAGGATGGCACGACTGTGAAGCAGATGGTGGCAATGTTTCACCATGGTGACAAGACTTATGCTTTGTCGCTGCTCGCGCCTGGTTGGAAGGACAGCGACATGCATAATTTGTTTTACAAAGTGCTTGCCTCTGTCAATGTGCAAGACTAAGCCTATCGATTCATTGTGAAAGAGCACGCCAAATTCTTTAGGAGTCGTCTCGCTTCATGGCGCTTTGTCGCGAAGTCCTGGTCCTAAAAGGAGTTCGGCTATCGGAATTGCCGGTCGAATGTGATGGAGAACGTCCGTCATCTGGACGTGCGCTATGACCACGTATTCAAAATCTTGCATGTGTTCGAAACACCATTCTAATGGGTGTCAATTATAGCTGAATGTTTTGAGCCACATTGAATCGTGGTGGTTGAGACTTTGATCAGGGACCTAAGCCCAACCTCTGGCTAAGTCCACGATGATTTTCCCAATCGAAGCAAACAAAGTGCATACCGGAATCGGTCGATAAGGCAAGACCGTGCTCGCGTAAATTAACGCTGCCATTTTGTCCGGGCAGGTCCAGCGGTTTTGCTTCCTTGGTGAGTGGTTTTGCCAGTGAGTCAAACCAGCCGCCGGGAGCGCGAAGTTCGGCTATGCCACCAAAGTGTGTTGCAAACATTCGATCGGGAAAAACAACTGACTGGATCGTGCTTGATGTACCTTCGTAGTTGATTCGAAATGCTTCTTTCGATGTACCTGGATGGAAAACCCTGGAGACTCTGCAATTGCGATCCAGCTCACATCCGTCGCTGCATTCATTCATGTAGTCGAGTGTTCGTTGCAGATCTGTCCGTCGTTTCGGATCTTTCTCGGCATTTAGAGCTTCTCTCATCTCCGGTACCAGCCTCTCCGCGATGAAGTCGTATCCCTGTGCGCGGAGGATTGTCTTATACGCAGCAGTTCTTTCGTTTTTGTCTTCAGACAGCAAATCGGTCTTCAACCGTTCAAGCTTGGCAGTGTTTTGGTCTTGAAGAATAATCGGTAAGTAAGTCTTCTGCTCGAGAAAACCAGGTTTGCCTTTTAGCTCCTTGATTCTGTCCATAATCGGACCAATTGCATTTGGGCATTCGGTAAGCTTTTTTTGCGCCTGCTCTCTTACTGAATAGCGATCATCTTCGAGCTCGTTTATCCACTTTTGAATTGACTCTCTCAACGGAAGCGGTATGTGGGCATCTTTCACCTGTTCCTCGGTCGGCAAAAATGGGTTTGTGCGATCAGGAAGCGTGTACTTCGGCCTGGGCTGATACGGTTCAATCGATGGAACTCCGGGCATCGGCCCTGGTACCGCACCTCCAGGTGGTGGCAGCGGTGCTGGGATTGGTGGTGGCATGACAGGAGGTAGAGGCGGTATCGGCAGAATGATGTCCCGTTGTCTTCCTTGCGGAGGTTCTGGCACTGGCACGTCTCGATCCGGCTCGGGGTTCGGAGGTGTCCCGCCAGCTGGGCGTTGATCTTTTGGATGTGGACCGGTTGTCGACGGGGCTTGTGAATCAGTTAGTATGTCAGATGTCGGATCTAGCGCTATGCCTGATACCCGGTCAGTAAAATCGAGATCTGCCGAAGAGTTATCGTGTGAAGCTTCGTTCTTCTCGTAATCGGAAGCTTTGCGAGCAAGCCTGGTAGTGTCGCCATTCGGTTTTCCTTCAGTCTCTTTAGCCTCGCCGGATTCGACTGCAACTGATCGTGTGTCTAGCGTCGTAGAATTTACTTTCTCAGGTCCGGTATTGTGATCGGCAGTCGCCGATTTGTTTGTTCGAGTCGGGAAGATCGAAGTATCCATCCATTCGCTGAGGAAAGGGCCGAAGCTGCTCCCTTCATTTGATGGTTGTCGACCTTCTAACGGTGTTAACTGTTCCATTTTTATCGCGCTCTCTCGTTGGGCTCGATGACATTGTTGACGTCAAGTGTTGAGCAATCGTTGCTCAGAATTCAAGTCGGTATATTGCACAGATTGACATTCATCATCTTCATCAAGGAAGCCCAACCGGCGGCAATTTCGTGAAGAAATTGAATGACTATTTCCAAAGTTCTGCTCGATTTGGCTCTACATTCATTGGCGCCGGTGCGGGGCCGCCGGGAGTGAGCTTTCCCTTTGCAATAACGAGATTCGCTTGCGCTATCCGGAGATTTTTTTGCTGAAAGAATTGCATCTTCAGGAGCTTTCTTTTCTCGGATTCAATTACGGTTGGATCGGCGAGCCTAGCATCAATTCCTGCTAGTTCGGCGATACAGCGATCTATCTGCTTTTCATACTTGTCAACTTCAAGAATGGTGACGAATTGCACTCGATTCTGCTGGCTCATGACCGGATTGCGCACCATCCGCGGAGCAGGACCAGGTGCTCTGTTACCGCTGTAAGAAGACTTTGGATAGCGGGGCATCGTCCTTGACGGTGACCCTGGTACTCCAGCTGTATTAGGCTGCCTTTTGCTCGGAAGTGCGAATCCTCCGGATACCACGTTGTTATTGGTCGACATTGGCTCGGTCTGTGCTGGAACGCTGGCGCTGCGCCACCAGTTGCTCGACACAGCGAATGCTCCTGCGATGAGAATCAGTCCCACCACCATCCAACGCACATTGTGCTTTATTGATACCGTAAGTGGTGCTTCCATAACCTCTGAGTTCTTCGACTTTCCGCCTTGTGCACCCGCGTTAGCCTTGCGTCGGTGATATCCTGGACCGGGACTTCCTTTAGTAGTCTTCTCCAGGGCGCGGCTTTCGTCGAACGAAGGCTGACACTCGCATCGACCATCCCTGTGATTGCCGCCAGAGCGGAAATGCTGTGTCAAAGTCTCCTTCGCGCTGTTGATCTTCTTGAGCTCCTGTTCTGCGAACTCTCTGTGCTCACCTGTCGGAGCACGATCCGGATGCCAAACCATGATGAGCCGCTTGTAACGCCGCGTGATCGATTCCTTTGAAGAACCAGGCTCCAAGCCAAGCGCTATATAAGCTCGGTGCAAATCGTTCATCCCGGAATCGTCCTATCCTTGATTGAAGAAAGGCTCAAGATGATAAACCTCCGAAGCTGCTTCTAAAATACTCGACTTCTCTTATTGGATAGCACATCTAGTAAATCAGCGCCTATATAATTCTCTGATGTTCCATTTTGCTCTCCAAGTCGCTTTATGAAAAGTAAAATCTTCAGGCGACAAGTGAAATGGCGCAGCGTAGCTACAGTCTTGCCGCGACGCGCGTCATTCCGTCACCAATTGGTCACGAAATCGTCCGGCGCCGGTCACGTCAGGTTTTCTATATTCGCATTGCGGATTGGAAGGGAGTTGCTGATGGCTAGACTGTTTTTCTATGTGCTGGATAAGCCAATTTTCACAACGGTTAATCGAGACATTCGATCGCAGATTCAGGCCCGATCGCGCGGGTAGAGTTTGATGAAGACCGCTTCGGAAAGCAGAGCCGGCATATTTTACGAGGCACCGGCGGGCTCACGAGATGACAAAGACCTCGTCAATCCGACTCGCGTATTGATTCAGCGAACCGAGTTGCCGCTCTGGTATGTAAGGGTCACGCTCCTTACGATGTGCGCGCTTGTATTGATGGCATTAATATGGTCAATCGTGACTCGAATCGATGTTGTCGCAGAGGCGTCCGGGAGCCTGGTGCCCATCGGGAAGGTTCGTCAGGTGCGAGCGCAACGCAATGGTTCGGTCGCAAGCCTCCGTGTCAAAGAGGGCGACCTGGTCAAACAAGGCGACGTATTAGCCCGCCTTGACGGCACCAACAGCAACGAGGAGTTGAAGATTCGCCGCACTGAGTGTGCTCGCGTCGAAAGTGTGTTGAAGCAACGTCGATCCGCTATGTCAGCGCTCGAAGAAGTTATCGAATCGCCAGGTCAGTTGCCATTGAACGAAGCAGAAATTGATAACGTAAGTCAGGTGATTGAGAAAGTGTTTGCAGCATATTTGAGTTATCGCGAAGCGCAACACGACATGCACACGAGTGCAGCGAGCGCTCGTCCAGGTCACGGTTTTGCACTAAACAATCGCCTTGTACAGGTGTGTCGCGCTGCCCGTTTGAAAACGACCATGCTCGATTATCGTCGCGAAGATTTGCAGCTTCGTTTGAAAAACCAGGAAGAAAAAATTCGCGTCACCATTATGGAGATCGGGGCTCAGAAAGAGGCTCTTCAAAAAACCGAGTCGATTTTGCAGAAGAGCTCTAAACAAGCAGCGGCTCTGGAAAAGCTCGAGAAAGAGGGAGCGGTAGCGATGTTTGATTGCCTGGAAGGTAAGAAGCGTGTCGAGTCCGAAGAGAGATCAATCATCGAAGCGAGGGCAAAAATCGCTCGCTTGCAATCAGAGCTAATTGAGCTTCAGCTAGAAAAAAGAAGACTGATTGCCGATGGTGTGAGCCAGGGAATGAATCTCGAAGCAGAGATCAGCATGCTTCATGGACAAACCGAAGAGGTCAACATTCAGATTCGCGATCTGCAAAGGCGGTTCATGGAGTCGAGTTGCGCGTTCCATGCTGCACTCGACGGTGCGAGGCGAACATTGACGAAGCAAAGATTGGAAATCCGTCAAAATGAGCTGGAGCAGAGTAAGGCACAAGCCGCCATGAATCAGGCTTTGCACGAATGTAAGACCCACGTGATTACAGCGCCGGCTGCTGGTATCGTCAGCAACTTGAGAGTCACTGGTGTTCATCAGCTCGTCGAATCAGGTGAATTGCTTCTCAATGTCGTCCCTGCGAAGTCGGCACTGACAGCGGAGATTAAGGTCAAAGGCGAGGATATCGCATTTGTCGAGAAAGGGCAAACCGTCAAAATGAAGGTCGATTCCTTTCCCTTTCAGGATTTCGGTTTGTTGACCGGAAAAGTTATCGAAATTGAGCAGCATGCTCAGCATGCCCACCGCAGCAGTGCCGCCGAAGTGAAGGCAGAATCGGACTCAAGCTTTTACATGGTTAGGGTCCTTGCAGATCGTGATTGGTTTTTGGCATCCGGCAAAAAGGTGAAGTTATTGAGCGGCGCGCCGCTGAAAGCCGAGAT
>CAZISK010000594.1:0-5611 GCA_964541355.1 uncultured Candidatus Obscuribacterales bacterium | reverse complement strand
ATAAGGCCTGAAGCCTGACTGTATCTTCCGCGGCACCTTTCGGCAGTGTATTGCAAAACGACAGTACCCGAAGAGCAGTTTTCCGACGCTCTGCCTCGCCATGCAAATGCTCGATTGAACCGACTAATTGCTGGACGTAATGGAGACGATTGCGTTTCAGATCGCAATGACCGGACCAGAGATACTTCTCCCTTAGTAATAGGGCAAGTTCTGCACTCTGGACTGCGACATCAGCATCCATCGTCTGGCTGCTAACCATCGACAATACATCCAGACAGTTCAGGAGCCCTTCTTTGTTGGAGTTGAAGTCGGCCATTTTGGATTGACGAAGGATAATTTTCGCCTCCTTTATTGCCGGCATCAATATTGCTTTTGCAGCAGCCTTGTCCGATTTGATTGTCTCTTTTTCAGCCTTGCGATAGACGCTTTGCCAGTAGCTGATACTACCATTAGTGGCGGTGCTCGGCGCCAAATCAGGCGCATCAACACTACCTACACTCGGATGATGCCCAGGAGCAATGCCAAAACATAGCGCCTCAGCTTTATCAATCTGAGATATTTCAAGGACAGGTAAAGGGACAGATCTTGCTATGGCTTTCGCTTTTAGAAAACTGTTTTTCGCGTCTTCCACATGACCAGTCAGTTTTTGAACTCTTGCCAGTCTTACAAAATTGTCGCTCAAATCATGCGCAATCATTCTTACGGGGCTGACGGGTGATCGATTCTTTTCTTTCTCTAGTAGTGCAATTGCCATTTCGCTCTGACGCTGGCTCGCGGCATAGTCGCCCAGTTCAACATCGACCCGGGCAAGATCGGAGCAACTTAACGCAACTGAGTAGGGCTCAAGCCGAGCGCTCTCTGCTTCCGATTTAGCGAGAGAAAAGCATTCCTTTGCGGTCTGCCACTTATCGTTCAAAAAAGCTCGGTAACCATCGTTGCGCAGCTCAACCCAGCGATCGCTCGAATAGCAGCGCTCGGTCTTGGAGCAACTGCTGACAAATACCGATGACGTCACGCCGATAAGTAGAATGTAAGCACCGGTCCGAATGATCATGATTTCTCCGAGATCAATCTGCCTAATGGGATTGTACCCCCGATCTGGTGCCCCCGGATCTCTTGTTGCGCTGACTGAGAATCTATCAGCCTGGCAAACATAATTATTCCGTCCGTTATCGGAACTGAGGCTCGACTTTGGACTCAAACTGCTGATGTTTCATTCTCCTTATCACTGCACAGATGCTCACGATTTTTTCGTTGAGGTCGTTGCATACGTGACCTGAAGCAGTCTACGCCCCCTTTTGGATGAGGTCCGGACATGGCGTGGACAAAATTCAGACATCAAATGAATAGACAACATTACTACTTTCATCCAACTTTCAAACGTACTCCAATGGCTTAGTCAAACAATTCGATGTCGGGTGAATCGGTAGTGTGGATCGGACCCATTCTCGCTGGACTTTTGGTTCGTTTCTGGATACCCTTTGGAGAGACTCAGGCAGAGAGTCGATGAGACCCACAGAACTGCAGAAATTTCCCAATTCAGCCGTATTTCTTCCGTATTCTGTGTAAGAATCCATAGTGAAAGAACTAACTCGCAGACTCCAACCGTTTAATCATGTCTCAACGGCTCTTACTAGTCGAAGATAGCCCTACGCAGCTCATCACGTTGCGAACTATGCTTGAGTCATCAGGTTACACGATTCTGTCGTCTAGAAGCGCTTCCGAAGGGCTTGTAAGAGCGTATAACGAACTGCCGGATCTGATCATCTCTGACGTGGTTATGGCTGGCATCAACGGCTATCAACTTTGCCGGCTGGTAAAAAGCGATCCGGAGCTGTCAACCACTCCGGTAATCCTGCTTACGAAGCTGGACGGGTCAGTCGATCGCTTTTGGGGGATGAAATCGGGAGCCGATCGCTTCATTCCCAAAGAGCCCGGTTATCCGAGCTTATTGAAGGCTGTACGTGAGCTTCTTGACACCGTTCAGAGCGAGCCAAAGCTTCGTCTTGTTGGCGAGCCTTCGCTGGCTCCAACGACGCAAGAGATCAATGCCAGGTTAAATCAGCTTCTCGAGCGCCTGCTCTTTGAAGCTACCATAGTAGACGAAGTTCGAAGACTCAGCGAAGAGACGCTGGATTTGCATGTTCTTGCCGACAAGCTTTTTCAACTGTTGTCGTCGATTTTGGACTATGAAGCCTGTGCGCTCGTCGCTAATGAGGGTTTGCATTCTTCAATCTACACCGACTGCGCCAAGCATGTTTCAGAGTCTGCCCTCGAAACCTATGTCGGTACACTGAGCATGCAGCTCGGCCTCCCGCCATTGAAAACCAAGGCATCAAAGCAGCCGTACTATCCGTCCAATTCCATAACTCAGCCGATCGACGTTCAAGGTGGCAGGCTCGGGTTGCTGGTGGTCGTACCGCCCAGCAATGCTGCATATCAGCCCGGCGATCAGAAGGTCGTGAGGATCATCTGCGATCAACTTTCATTCGTGCTCAGATTGATCAGACTACATCACAAGCGTTCGCAAGAGGCTAACATCTCTACCTAGAGATTGGTTGGAAGATTGCCGACAGGAACTCGTCGTTAATACCGAGGGAAAGCCAGACTAGCGCTTATCCGTACCTTTGTCGCCTTTTTTCTTATCGGAGTCGGAGTTCGGATAGAAGTTATTGCTCACCGGCTTTATGATAGGCGGCTCACCTGAATTCGTGCTACCGCTAATGGTGTCGTCATCGTACATTTCATAGTCGTCCTGATCATCTTCCTCGTCATATTCGTTGTCTTCTTCAGCGCCACCACCCTTGATGCTCTCATTGGCAGCCTTTCTGATCGCCGACGGAATGATTGTGTTTATTTCAGTGAGACGCGGTCTCATTTGTTGAGTCGTCTCCACGTCTGATTCATCCGTCAGGAACATATCGGCAATCGAACCCTCCAACTTATAGACGATCTGCCACTCGCCGGACTTCAAACGCTGGTGCTGATAAGAATCTTCGCTGCCAGGCTCCGGGTCTGACTGGTCAGGGAGTTGTGTAAGCTCAGTGGGTTTGATCGACTCGATTTCATCGGTGGTATCCTCGATACCACGCTTGCCGGGTTCGGAATCTGATATTCCTCCGTCGGATGATGGCGTCTCATCAGAGTCGGTCGGCTCCTGCTCCTCCGGACCTTCGCCTTCGGTCATGTTTATCACCGGCATGTCCATGGAGATTGTGCCCTTGATTGACGAGATGTCCGTAGCCGTGTCTGTTCCGGTCGCTTCCTTTTCTTCTGGCTCCGCAACGCTTAAGGACCGGTCGGAGAGGTTGTCGATTTGCATTGCTGCAAGAGCCGCTTCTAACTCTATGGTCGCTTCTTCCTCAGACATCGATTGAATCTCTTGAATCCGAGATTCATAACGTAAGCCTGTCTTCTCTTCCGGTTCCGCCTCGGGCTCAGAGGGCTCCATTGCAAGCTCGTCAGTTTTCCCAGCCGGCAGCTCCATAGTTCCATCTGGGTCAGTCTCCGAGGAGGCGACGACGTCATCATCGTCATAGTTTCCTTCTTCTTCGATACTTGATTCAGGTTCTGACTCCTCAGCATAATAGTCATCCTCGCCTAATTCCGGCGCAGGTTCAGATTCTTCGTCGTCGGCAGAACTGACCTCTGTCGACGTGGCCTCTTGCAGGTCTACGTCAGACCCCAGAAAATCATAAGTGGTAGTCTCGCCTGTTACATAGCCGTCAGGCGGTTTTAGGTTCTCATCCGTGATCGCCTTGCCTTTCGGCTCTTTGACGAGAATTCCGTTGAATGCTTCGTCAAGTACTTTCAATAGATCTGCTTGATTCGCGCCACTATCTGTAGTGCCATCCGCACTAAAATCCAGCTGCTCCTGTTCGTCTTTGTGCGGCTGATCACCCTCATGTGCGATTCGCTCGATCTCGCTTGCCACCCCGGCATAGTCTAGATAATCGATTTCACTGACGGTTTCGTCTTCCTCATCGTAGTCGACTTCGCCAAAGTCTGCGGAACTGGGCTGCTCCGCCCGAGCGGGCTTATCAACGACCTCTTTGGCAACGGACACGTCAAACTTTGTCTCAGAGGTCCTTTCAGATACATCAACGGTTGATGGTTGAGCTTCCTCGATCGCCTCGGCTGTCGACTCAGAAGTAGCGGCAGTTTGCGATGGCGCCTCAACCACAGAGCTTGCCACTACCGGCAGTGGCACCAGGGAGTGACTGGTCGGAGGCCAGTTGATGAACATCACCGGCTCCGGACCTTTGGATCTGATGATAGCCGGTTTGGTCGGCAGAGGAAGCGTCTCGGATTGCCCGCGCTTCGTCTTCTCGCGTTCGTCGCTTTCTTCCGAATCGCGCACCACAACGGGCAATTCGGAGGTACCTGAAAGAACTCGTTTCAGCCCTTTTGGTGAATCTTCCGGCGCGGGCTCCTGCGAGTGAATTCCTTCCATCAATCGCCGCAAAGATTTCTTTGTGCCATCTTTAGGCGCGGAATCCGTAATGCCCTCTATATCAAGCGAGGATTCGATCGGGCGTCGCTCGTAGTCATCGACGTCTTCTTCGTCCTGTGCCACCACCTCTGGTTCCGACCAGTCGAGTTGATCTTTCCAGACAGGCACGGCATGACCAACGCTAAGATTGCGTTTCGCCGCCTCTTCTGCGTTAATGCGCGGCTGCGCGCCGGAGTTATCTTGCAGCCCGCTCATAGATACGCGATCCATCTCTGATTGGGAGACAAGCCCTTCTTCTACTGCAGTGATCTCGAGAGGTGTCTGGTCTTCGCGCCAGCGCTTCATACATAGCTGAAAGTGACCGACAGTGATACTTCCGTTCTTCAACAGCCTCTGACCGACAAGAACCTGGGTCAGGTCTTCGTCAGATATGAAACCTTGCTTGACAAGGAAGGCGCCGAAAAGCATCTCAGGCATCGCTTTGTGCATATCGGCAGCGATTTCCAACTCGGTTTGTTCCAGGAGTTCTGCGCATTGCATCAGCTCCCCGATACGAAGCGGCGTCCTCGTCGTAATTGACGATTCCTCTTTGTCTTCCGGCGCCGTGTGAATCATCACATCTGGAGCGCCTCTCAGCCCCAGAATACGGAAATCGAAGTCGGTGCGTGTAACCGGATCGCTCAAGATATCGTGTGCGATCCAGAGATTCTGCAAATCATCAAGAAACGGGCGACGCTGCTTGCGCTTGGCCTTCTTAAGGGAGAGCAGCGTCCTGCGCGCCAGGAAAAGAAAGGCGCGGTGAATCTCTTCGAAGCTTGCTATCTGGTCGACGTTGAGGATACCGTACGCATCAAAGGTTGGCTTCTCCGAATCGCCTTCATCGGTATAGGGACTTAGCACCGTCAGCACGCTGAGGTCAAATTGCGTGATTTCTTGGCTTTCTCGCGAGTGCAGCATATCGCTGGTCGGCTCGCGCGACGGAGCATCGATAGTCGGCTCGCCAACCACCTCACTGGCTGATGACTCTGTCTCTTCTACGACGGGATTTGTTTCGTCGGCGCCCAGGCCTTCCTCAGTCTCGGCCTCGGCCTCGGCCGCCGCCACCACCGCCACCACAACCACCGCCCCCACCGCAACCAACCCCACAACCCAAACCAC
>CAZISK010000593.1:0-5620 GCA_964541355.1 uncultured Candidatus Obscuribacterales bacterium | reverse complement strand
TCAGAGACCTGATCGGCGACTCCAGGTCCGGTGAGATCATAGAAGAGTACTTGCAACTAATGAGTGCTAACGGGCCCTGCGATCGAGAAGCCGCTGAGAATGCAATTTCGCAGCTGTACGACACCGTCAACCGAAAGACCCCTCCTGTCCTCTGGTTCAGTTCTCCATCGGATTTCACCTTGGCTTTGGCGTTGTGGGATCTCGTTGATACCATCATTGAACCAAAACGCGAGTCAGCGAATTTTAAGAGGATAACCTCTCCTGTTCGTCATTCACTGAGACGTGTAAAGACGCCGTCAAGATGCTTGTCGCACGAAATTCGGAGTGTGACCGGACTGAATCGGTTGCCGCGTGCGATGGATGGTTTGGACGGGTCTCTTCGCATTCAGATGGAGCACGCACGCGCACTACAACAATATGCGGTGACAGTCACCAACAGTTCTCTGGAATCTGCCGATAGAAGCGCTATCGAACGCGTCTGGGCGGGTGTTTCTGCGGCACTTCGACATGAATCCAAGCTCAGCTCCGCATGCATCATGCTCCAATCGTTTTTCGACCGTCTAGATCAAAATACGTTTTCTGAGATTACCCGCTCACGCCAGAGCGTACGACTACAGCGTGGGTGTTTGGTTAAAACTCAAGGATATTCGCTTGATCTTCTGAAACCGGGAGATCTAATTGCATTGGTGCCGTCCGAGTTTGCGGCTCTTTTGGGCATTAGGCAGTCGGCGCAAGTATGCTCTTTGAAGAATATCTTGAGCAATGTCGGGTGGTTCAGTCCGCATTCGGATGTCTGCTTCGTGATGGAGCGACCTTGCGAAGTTCATCTTGACCTGGCTGGCAGGTTGGATTGGGAGGAAGGACCTGCGATACGCTATCCCGATGGATGGGCTGCGTATTTCCTTTCCGGAATTCCTGTGACTGAGAAAACCGTTCGTCGCGAGTATTCAGTTGAAGACATTGATAGGGAGAGCAATGCAGAGGTTCGTCGATTGATGATCGGACGTTATGGCCTGGAAAGATTTCTTCTTGATAGCAACGCCGAGATTATTCATGAGGACAGGTTCGGAAAATTATATAGAAGAGAAATTGAAGGTGATGAGCCACTAGTCATGGTGCAGGTCCGCAATAAAACCGTGGAACCAGACGGTTCTTTTCGCGACTACTTTCTTAGAGTGCATCCGGATGTTCGAATGGCCAGGGAGGCTGTCGCCTGGTCTTTTGGACTGGATGTCAAAGACTATGATCCTGAACTAGAAACTTAATAATTGGGAGGATGGGTTAGGAAGGTGGGTATAAGGATCTCGCGGATTAGATAACACTTCAAGCACGTTTACCGACTATGAATAGTTGCACGATATTTGTACAAAGCGATGCTCCGGAGCCGGAAATTC
Source organism: uncultured Candidatus Obscuribacterales bacterium (assembly GCA_964541355.1). GTDB lineage: Bacteria > Cyanobacteriota > Vampirovibrionia > Obscuribacterales > Obscuribacteraceae > JADYXR01. The sequence continues at coordinate 4,226 of CAZISK010000593.1, read as the reverse complement.
TCATCTTGAGAGAAAAGGATGTTCTCCACATTGGGCGTCGAGCCGTGGACAATGGCTGTCGAAGCCTTACTCTTAACCAGTCTGGCGTTTCCGGCGAACATGCCGAAATTAAGCACACGGACCAGGGCTGGGTGATAACCGATCTCGGCAGCAAGAACGGCACGACTGTTCGAGGCGAGCGGCTGAAGGCATCCGAACCTTGCGTCCTTCATACCGGGGACAGTGTCGGCATAGCTGGTCAAGAGCTGCTTGTCTTTACGATGCTTCCTGTTGTGAAGACGGCCCGGGAGCGTCTTGGTGCGAACCAGATTAAGGCGATGACTCAGACGGACGTCACTGTTATGGTCGCCGAGATTACCGGAACCGGCTCATTGGCAAGCGCAGATGCTGATATCTCCGATCCTGTTCTTGCTCAGCGGATCGCGCTCTATGTGTTTTTAAACCAGGAAATGCGGAAAAGCTTTGGTCACCTCGATCAACTGGAAGGAAACAAGATAGTGGCATGGTGGAATCGTGGTATCCCATATGGTGCACTCGGCATTACCAAGCATTCAGGTGTGTATCGAGCATGCCAGACTGCCCTTAATTTGAAGCGCTTTGCCGAATCGATGGTATCCAGATTGGATGTGTATAGAGACTTTGCGCTCGACATTTCTATTGCGACGGGGCAGGCGGCCGGGGGTCACTATGGTGAGATTCTGTATGATGATCCGACTCAGCTTATCTTTCACGTCGATAGAAGTGGCGAGGAAGAATCTGATGCTACTACCGGTGATATCATAGTCGATCAACTAACTTATTCTATGATCCAAGATGATTTCCGGCTCGCCGAGATTCCTAATGCGAAAATCGATGGACAGATTCAACCCCCGGCGGTGTACAAGCTTCTCCGGATTCGCTCTAAACATACTCAGGTTACCAACTTCACCCGTGGGGACTTCTAGCCCGAGCCGCTTGTCAGTTTCGTGGCACTTGATGCGGCAGTTTCGAATAGAAAGCAGCGCTACCAGCATCCTTCCATTCTAGTGAGATTTTTTCTTTGTCGCGGAGTTACTTTGGAGCAGTGATCTGGCGGTCTTATACTGCTCAGCGTCCGGAGGCACCAATTGCAGCAGCTCGGCAGCCTTTTCACGATTGCCTTTTGCGATGGCTTGCTTCGCCAGGGCAATGTATACTCTGTCCAGCTTGTCGGAAAGCTCTGAGGTCAGACCTCTCTGGTCTTCCGTTTGTTCAAGCAGCTTCACTGCCTCTGTAAGCTTGCCTGATTTGATCAAGCTTTCCGATTTGTCAGAGACCAGCTGGTCCAGATTGGCTGCAGGAACCGGAGTACCACTTCCCAGAGATAGGTTGAAGGTACAGGCGGTCGTGATACTAGCGAAAGCGACCGCTGCAAAAATCACCTGGTAAACACCGTAAAGGTCGTTGGTTCGTCTGCTTTTGCACCCAGCCTGATTGGTGATTTTGCCGTTGTTGCTTCTTTTCGAATCATGCAACTCATTCGTACGATTTTTCATGTGCTTCACCTTTAAACAGTCGCACTTGACATGTTTCATAGATGGATTCTAGTCCTGGTGCTCAGCAGTACTGGGAAGTGAACCAGGATTTTTAATGATCATCCCGAAAGTCCCTGCTGGAGCAGATTCCGGTTAAGACTATAGGCGAGCTGCAAGAATAGAAATGCCATTAACGTGGCAATTGATTGACGTCCTCTCCGCCCTGAACGACGAGAGATTCCTGGGCTTAAGCCGCAGTCGGCCTAATATCTCCACAGGCTATTACGGCGCGCCCCGCCGCGAGAATATTCTTAGCTGCATTCAAATCGGCGTGCTCCTCATACTGACACTGCACACATTTGAACTCAGCTTGGTTTAATCTGTTGTCTTTCGCTACATGATGGCAATTTGAACATTTCAAGCTCGTGTTGACGGCATTTACAACAATTACCTTACCGCCCCTCCACTCTTGCTTGTACTCCAACTGCCTTCTGAACTCGTACCAGCCCTGATCCAGTATCGACAAATTAAGTCCTGCTTTTGCTTTGACATTTTTTCCAGGATCAGCAACTGTCCCTTTCGCTGATGCACTCATGTTTTTCACTCTCAAGTCTTCCAGAACTACAATCGCGTGGTTATTGCAAATCGCGCTGGTCAACTTATGCAGAAAGTCTCTGCGAACGTCAGCTACTTTGGAATAAACTCGTTGTACCTTCAATTTTTGTTTGAGCCAATTGTTCGACAATTTCTGTTTTCTAGATAATCTTCTCTGCTCTTTCGCCAACTTGTATTTGAGTTTCCTAAAACTGTTTATTGGTTCAATGACTGTGCCATCAGATAGAGTGGCAAATCTTACTACTCCCACGTCAATACCAACCGCGCTATCGCTTGGATGAGTGGGTTCGTCTACTTCCCTTTCGACCTGAATTGATACGTACCATTTCCCATGCACACGGCTGACGGTGGTGTTCTTAGTGGTGCCCTCAACGTCCTGGCTTTTCCAAAACTTCACCCATCCAATTTTCGGCAAATACACTCGATTGCCATCCAGCTTGGTCCCTTGGGGGTATCGAAACGAATCTCCCCGTCCTCGTTTTTTGAACTTCGGAAATCCTTTTCCTCCTCCCAAGCTCTCCTTTAATGCCCGGCTCAAGTCCTTCAAGGACTGCTGCAATGGTTGAGAGTGAATCTCTCTTAGGAATGCATGCTCACCCTTCAGTCCAATCAATCGGCGGCAGCTCTCTGCATAGCTTAGGACTACTTCCTTTTTATCGACATGTCTCTTCTGCAACTCCAGGATCTTATTCCATACCAATCTACAAGAACCGGCAAAGCGACTGAATGCCACCGCTTGCTCAGCGGTCGGCTTCAATCTGAAACGATAGCCTTTACGTCTTAGCATACTCGAATGTTATACTTGGTCTATGCAAAAATCAAATGAATTAAGAGCTGGCCGTCACTGCGTTTTCAATCTGCATGTGCATTTGGTCTTCGTGACAAAGTATCGCCGTTGTGTTTTCACCAAGGCGATTCTAAACCGAATGCAAGATGTGTTCAAGACAGTCTGCAATGACTTCGAGGCCGAGATGATCGAGTTTGACGGGGAAGATGATCATGTCCATCTATTGATCAATTATCCACCAAAAGTGCAAATTTCCAAGTTGGTCAATAGCCTGAAGGGCGTCTCTTCGAGAATTTTAAGGAAAGAATTTCCGGTTTTGGCAAAGAGATACTTCAAGGGAGTATTATGGTCTCCGAGTTACTTCGCAGCATCCTGCGGAGGCGCTCCCATTTCTATCATTAAGCAGTATATCCAATCACAACAAACTCCAGACTGACTGCTTTACGCAGTCGCACCTTACATCCCCGACCTGAAGGACGAGGCTTTACGGTGCAGTTGGTAAAAGTGATCGGTCTGTCGACGATGCCGGGTTGCTCGCGTCAAATTGATTGGATTTTTGAACTCACTGGGGTTGGTTTTTCTATGTCTGAGCAAGAGCACATCCAGCTAATATCCGACTTTTTGTCGAAGCAGCGATTCCTCGTGGTTGCCACCACATGGGAGCATCAACCTCAGGCTGCGGTCGTGGCATTCTCCAATTCAAGTGTATTCGAGATTATTTTCAGTACCTTTGATACGACACGAAAATTCCGGAACGTTCAGTCGGACTCGCGCGTGGCTCTCGTGATTGGCTGGGACGAGTTCGTCACCGTTCAATGCGAGGGTGTTGCGCACGTGACGACTGGTAATGAGGAGGTCGAATGTAAGCGTGTTCACATTGAGAAGCACCCTGAGTCGGAAAAGTATTCTTTCGACCAACGAAATCGCTATTTGAAAGTGGTGACTCAATGGATTCGCTATACCGACATTACTTGCGACCCGGAGTTCACCTTCGAGATTCGAGTGTAGGCTGCGTTAATTAACTCAACTCTCTCGACGCGCGGAGGTTGGTACTTGAACTTCGGCACGAGAATAGGGATCCTGGCGTTTGGCAGCCAGCACCAATCTTTAGAACCTTTCAGTACGCAAATGACTTCAGAAGCCAGAGTTGGCTCGCCTGCCAGTCGCGTTCAAATCGATACGACAATCCTTTCATGCTGCCTCTTGTGAGCCTGGTGTATATGCGATTGGCTGGGCAAGCCGGTCTCAGCGGCCTATAAAGCCGCCATGCCTTGCTTCTTGTTGTCAACCAGATCGGTTGCAATTATGATAGATAGGGCGGTTTTTCTGGG
>CAZISK010000592.1:0-5640 GCA_964541355.1 uncultured Candidatus Obscuribacterales bacterium | reverse complement strand
TTTGATTCCCGATATCACAGCCGAAAATGCAACCCAACGACTTTCCGTTTTCTTGGCGATCATGCGTGCCAGGGTTGTTTTCCCAACCCCCGGAGGTCCCCAGAGAATGAACGAGACCAGCTCACCACCATCCGCCATTTCGCGAAGAACGCCATCAGCCCCGAGCAATCGCTCCTGACCGACAAATTCATCGAGAGTTCTGGGACGCATCCGCTCTGCAAGCGGAGCTTTTCTATTCTTTCCGTCCATACGCGTTCCTGCCTGTGTCACAAGGCTAGCAGAACACCGGTTCCCCTTAATTAAGTGAATTACAGAAGTTTTTACACAAGTGGAACCAACCAAAGTAATGACTGTCCTCGTCGAAAACCTTATGGTGAGAGTATCATGAAAGAAATTAATAAGGTTCATCTAATACTGATTATGGCTCTGTTTATTCCGCTTTCGGCATCAGCCGCGGAACGCATCAATGAGTCCAAGGTCAATCTTAACGACTCCAAAGTAACGAAGGAGGAAGAAGAGCTGGACGATGCGCAAACGAAAAAAGCTAATCGATTTGCGGAAAGACAGGGATTCAGTGAATTCATCCTCGCCGACAGCCAACTCGACTAGATGATAAAAGTCAAAAACGAACCTCGCAAAGATACGCTCTCAGCTCTTCAGCCGAGCTGTATCGCAGCTTCCGCTCCTTGCGCAAGGCCCTCATGATTATGCCCTGAAGCATCGGAGGGGAGTTTTTGCCAAGATCGGTTCTGCCAATATGAACCGGATCTTTGAATATCTGCTGCACGAGAGCCTCATTAATCGTCTCTGCATCAATCGGCGGATTGCCTGTCAGCGACTCATACATCAAACAGCCTAAGGAATAAATATCCGAGGACGCATCGAGCTTGCTGCCACGACACTGCTCCGGACTCATGTAGAGCGGGCTTCCGTAGATCAACCCGGGTTTCTGCATTTCGAGATTGTAGCCTGCCATGTCTCGTGTCAACACAGCCGTTCCAAAATCGAGGATTCTGGCAACCGGCTCGTCTGAGCCAATCCCGGAAACTAAAACGTTGCTCGGCTTGAGATCGCGATGAAGCACGCCTGCTCTATGAGCATGCTCCAGACCGTCGCAGAGCTGGATGAACAGAGGTAGCGCTTGGGTAGGTGTCAGGGCGCCGCGCCTTTCGATTGCACGAGAAAGCGTTTCCCCGTTGCAGTAGTCCATTATCATGAAGGCCAAGCCCTTGTCCGTCACTCCAAAATCCAGAATGGACACGATATTCGGATGAGTGAGGAACGAGGTAGTGATCGCTTCGTTACGAAAGCGCTGGAGTGCCTGAATTTTTCTGGCGTGGTTGGGGTGCATTATTTTTATTGCCACCATCTTCAACATAAAACGGTGCTTGGCCTTATAAACAGTGCCTCCAGCACCCGAGCCCAAAACGGAAAGAATCTCGTATCGATCGGCGAAGATTGTTCCGATCAGATTATCGAGCTTGGTTAGAGCCCCGTCATATGCACAATTGCGCTTACTCAAAGGCCAGCTGCTATGACACCGGGGACAGATTCGGGATAGACGATGCTCCGTGCTGGCCCGCAGATGCCGCGAGTCAGAGCGCGACTCAGCCATCTCATTTCTGCTCAAGGAGAGCTTTGTCATCAATCTCTGGGAGTGGGCGTAAATCTGATTTGCGTGAACGCCCAAATCATGAGCGATACCATCGAGATTCCCACCCTCCAGTATCATATTTAGTATCTTCAATTCCAGTTCCGTAAGGGAAGTGTGCCCATCAATACCAGGATCGATGAGCGACAGGTGCGAGATGACATCATTGGCGATATTGTCGCTCAGCCAGGTGCCATGATTGCAAACAGACTTGATCGCACATAGCAGTTGATCGGTGTCTGCTTCTTTCACACAATAGCCGTCGGCACCAGCTTTGAGGGCCGCCAATACCTGCCTGGTCTCGGCGCTGCCGCTAAGAATCAATACTCGCGAGTTTGTCGCTGACTTTATCCGTTCGGTGGCAATCAGCCCATCGAAACCGGGCAGTCCGATATCCATCAGCACCACCGATGGTCGATGCTCAATGGCGGCCCGAACCGCTCCCGGCCCGTCCCAGGCCTCGCCCACGACGCTGAGCTCATCTACGCCCTCGAGCGACAAACGTAGACTCAGTCGCAGAAGCTCATTATCTTCTGCAATCAACAGGCTTATCGGTTTCATATTCCTTGCGCCATTATGCGCAGTTTGCATAAGTCAACACCCTCCTAACCCGCTCACACCCACGATCGTGAGAGGACACGTACCAGCGAGCACTAACATCTACCGTGCCCGCCGGCACAGATCCTAAGACCATGAGTGTGGTCATAGCCTGGCTAACTCATCGTCGCCAGAACTTTCGTATTTCGTATTTGGTGTTGATATGTTCGGTCGTGTGGTTGGTGGCTCTGCTCGATGTCGGTTGCGACTGTGGTATGTCACTTCCTGTGAATTCAGATTGAAACTTCTTTGATCACTCCGACACACTCCAGAAGGTGGGATGCGGCTGGCTTATTCAGCACAGAGTCTCCATTACGTTACTTATCACGCCTAAAGATTCAACGCCATCCCTCATACGTGAAATCAACGTGAAGGAATCCTGAACATTTTGAAAGCTTGCATTGTAAGCCATTCTCCAGCTCAGCAATCGATCAATCCCGACTTCAGGAATCGTAACAGAGCGCGACATAACTCAACTTCCGACACGGGCGGAGAAAATCAGATTTACAGCTCAACCCGACAATTCGAGCCAAACACGCACCGCGAAAGGGTCCATTTCCCGAGCCAACTAACCGCCTAAAGCGGTAAAAATTGCAGGACAGAGACTGGCTAGAAAGGCAATAATCATCAACCAGGTGATGGTCTTATGATGTTTTCGGAAGAAATCACCGTTCATCTGTTTTGGTCCCAAAAGCTCTCACTATGGAAAGATTACCATAGACCGAAATCCGAAGTCTTGGAGCCACCTAACGTTTAGGGCGACGCATGGCGTCGCCCCACAGCCATGATTGGTAGCGGCAACGCCATGCATCGCCCTCTTAAGGCCTCAACGTTCTTCGAGGTCGTCCCCGCCTGAAGATTGGTCGACTAAAGCGCTACCGGCGGCCTCGCCCGGCTCAGTCCGCAGTTGAGAGTAGATATTGATGGCGACATTGCGTGGCAAACCAGGAACGGCTATCAGCTCCTCACTGGTCGCCTCTCGAAGCTTGGAAAAACTTCCGAAATGGTCAAGCAACAACTTTCTTCGTGCACTGCCTACACCCTTCAACGAGTCCAGCTCAGACTTCAGAGAGCGCTTTGCCCTGACTTTTCTATGGAACGTTACCGCAAATCGATGCGCCTCATTGCGTACCCTCTGAAGCAGATAGAGTGCCTCACTCCTTCGGGACAATAACACCGGTTGGCTACGATTCGGAAAGAACACCTCTTCTTGCTTTTTTGCTAAACCGATTATGTCAAAGGGCTCCTTAGGAAGCCCTGCTGGCTCTAGCTCGGACAATGCCTCCAGGGCCGCGCCGAGTTGTCCCCTGCCACCATCTATGATGACAAGATCGGGTAGCGGTTTTCCTTCCTGCAGTAAACGAGAGTACCTCCTGCCCACGACCTCTTTCATCGACGCGAAGTCGTTGGGTTCCCCGGTTACAGTCTTTATTTTGAAAGTCCTATAGTCCTTGGTCTTAGCTTGACCTCTTTCGAAGACGACCATGCTCGCGACGATGTCGCTTCCTTGAATATTGGAAATGTCAAAACATTCAATGCGTTTCGGCAGTCGCGAAATCCCCAAATCTTCCTTAAGGCGCGCAAGAAGAGCTTCCGACCGAGCGTCCATCTCTTCCTCGCGATGTACGAACTCAAGCTCGAGTGATTGCGCCGCATTCTTCTTTGCCATTTCGATAAGATTGAGCTTCGCTCCTCGCAACGGCACGAATAATTTTACTGCACGCTGAGCCTTGCTGCTCAGGAGCTCCTCGAGAGCCGGCACATCTTCCACTTGATGTTGAATTAACACCTCCGTCGGAACATAAACATCTTCGCACTGCGCATAATACTGATCGACAAAGCTCTGGAAAGCCTCATCCCATCCTGTCTTCTCTGTAAGAGGTAGACACATCGTTTCGGACGATACGAGCTTGCCTTCGCGCACGCGCATTATACAGGCGGCTAAGAGCTTCTCTGTATGAGCTTCCGCAACGACGTCGCACATCACCTTCTGGTTTTCGAAAAAAACCTGCTGTTTTTCTATCACCGTCTCGAGAGCCTTCAGCCGATCGCGAATCTTCGCGGCCTGTTCGAAATCCAGTTCATCCGCCGACTTCTCCATTTCGGTCTTCAGTTGTTGAATCACTTCCGACTGGCGTCCAGACAGAAACATCTCGACCTGCTTTACCATGTAGTCGTAAGGCTCTTCGGCTACAAGGCTCTGGCAAGGAGCCAAACACAACCCGATGTAATAGTTCATACATGGGCGATCCTTGAACAACGGTTTCTTCCTTTGACGCATCGGGAAGACTTTGCGCAAAACCCGCACAGTCTCCCACATCTGACCAGTCTCGACATAGGGGCCGAAGACCTTGCTTCTGGGATGCTCCTTTCTATAGCGTGCCGGATCGCGCACCATTATCAATCTCGGATATGCGACATCGTACGTAATTGCCAACCATGGATAGCGCCGATCATCTTTGAGCGCGATGTTATATCTCGGCATGTGCTGCCTGATTAGCGTGGCTTCCAGCAGCAAAGCCTCTTTCTCGGAATGTGTAAGAATCGTGTCCAGCTTCGCAACTTTCGGCATCATTACAAAGAGCTTGGGTCGTTCGCGCCAGGCCGTTTGATTCCAGTATGACTTTACACGACTCTTGAGCGAAAGCGCTTTGCCAATGTAAACAACCTCTCCCTTCAAATCACGGAATAGGTAGACACCAGGCTCGTCTGGAAGAGCGGAAAGCTGACGCTTTAAATCCTCGGAAAGCTCGTAATCGGTCATTTCAGTTCGCTTTTAGCTCTTGCAATTCAAAGGGCAGATTGTACCTGGCTTAGTTGCGTCTTTGATTAATTGAGGAAAAAGGCCTATTAACAGACTAATGCAATTCCAACACTTTGACCGTTTATCTTAAACGATAGAAGAGAGGTCATCCCCTCTTTGCTCAGATCGGTTTTGTATGAGCGAGCCTGCGACCACGTTCCCCTTAATGTTTGCCGGCAGCATAGAGGAGGGCATCAAGCAGTCACCTGTTGTGTTGAACCCAACGTCAGAATCTGACCTCAGGTTTCACCAATCAAGGTATCCACAACAGAGCTGCACGCCGGTTAGCAGCTCAGGGCATTTTTCTGAGATATCAAGGTCGGAGCTTCTACACAAGCGGTGTCATGTCAATGGGAAACTCAGCCAATGCATTGAAATCGATCTCGCCACTTTTGCTTTTCTCGCGAGGAGCTAAATCTACTCCAGGCATCGCAAGTAGCAGCGCTTCGCTCAGGGTATCAACGCCTATGATCTCCATCTTCGGAACGCTAACATTGATTGGAAGATTGCATTTGGGAACGATCGCTTTTCGAATACCGAGTCTAGCAGCTTCTTTTACGCGGCGCTCCAGAGATATTACTGCGCGAAT
>CAZISK010000591.1:0-5640 GCA_964541355.1 uncultured Candidatus Obscuribacterales bacterium | reverse complement strand
GCCATGGATAAGGTGAACTGCATAGTATTGAGTGGCGTACGAAGGTCGTGGCTGATCATGGCGACAAAATCTTCTTTCAATCTCTCGATCTCTTTTCGCTCGGAGATATCGTGAACAACGCAGAACAGAGCATTGTCTTCTCCCAGGCGCACCGACCAGAGTGCGTACGCAATCGATCCATCTTTTCTTCGGATGCGGTTTTCAAACGGTTTTACATCTTCTCCATTCAACAATGATTCGAGATTTGCATTGGTATCTGCTGTGTCTTCGCTTTCGAGAATTGATATCAATCGCCTGCCAATGAGCTCGTCTTCACGATATCCCCATGATCGGAAAGCAGATGGGTTGGCGTTGCGAAACTTGCCTTCACTGTCCAGTGTGCAAATCACGTCCATTGCGTTAGATACAACTGCTTTCTCTCGATCTACCGCCTGTGTCAAGGCTTGGGCCATGCTGCGAAAACGGTCGTCCAGCGCGGCGATCTCATCAGTACCTGATATTCGCGGAGCAAGCGGCGCATTGGCAGCGAGGCGGACGGAGTTGTCGGCTACCACTTTTATTCTGTGCGTGATGCTGTAGACCAAAAGGCAGGCAAACAAAGTCGAGAAGCCCACGCTGGAGGCGAATGCCACTGAGAACAGAATCCGGTTAAATAACTGTTCGTTTGCCCAGTCAAGAGGGCTGGTAACTTCTCTTTTCTCTTCTGCCTTTTCAATCTCGTCGATCTCTTTAGCAAATTGGCTGAGCAGTGCAGAAAGCTCTCCATGATCGGACTTGCCGAGTAGAACATTCCCAGCAACATCGCAGATTCTTGTCAGCTCTTCCTCGGCTTGCGCGAGATTCCGGTGGCGAACGGCTTGCTCGCCGGACTCACTCTGGCGGTCTGCGAGAATGCTTTTCAATTGCTGCCAGCTCACGTTGGCGCCGTCCATTAGCTCGTTGCAGTAGTGTTTCGTGCGCTTGTCACTGTTGAGCGAATAGAGTCTTACGCCTGCTGACAATGCGTTCGGGAAATGTCTTAGTTCGATGACTTGTTGGACGATGCGCCTGGCGTGGATCTCGGAAAGCGTCTTGGCCTGACTGTCATCGACCGTTTTGTACGCAATTCCCCAAATCAATATCTGAAAAAAGAAGGAAATTGCCACGAGAAGCGTTCCCTTTTGTCCTACTGTGAGATTGTCCATTAATTGCCTCACAAGCTCAGAGCGCTTTCTGATCGAGACCGGCGCGTGACTTACAGCTATAGGGATTGCTCATTTCAGCGGCTCGTCTGGTTGTAAATAGAACTGGAAGGGAGGACTGACAGACACCGGCACCGGGCTGGAGGCAACGGCTTTGGCTTCCTGAATTTTACCCTGTAGGTTGAGAACCTCAGCAAGTTGTTTCTGCGCTTCAATTAGTCTTTCTTGGGGCAGCTTCCTGCTCTCTAAGAGCCTGCGATAACACGCTTCTGCTTGACTGAATTTAGCGATCCCATGCTGGCATTGCCCGTAACGGCGCACAGCGTCCCAGTATTCACAGGAGTCATCATGGTGCATCTCCATAATGCGTATGGCGTTAGCGAGGTAAACTTCTCCTTCCGACCAAAGTCGCCACCGGTCTCTTTTTCCGTCGTTTGCAAAGCGCTGACAAAGTCGGCCTAGAAAGAAATTCCACAGTGCTGCCTGACGACTATTTTTTCCGTTCTGCTTCTCTACCTTTTTGAGAGCATCTTCGAAGCGCGCCTTACCCCATTCGAAATTGGCGTGAGCCTGGGCATAGTGCGCGATTCGTTCGTAAGCTTGGTCTCTTACTGCTTGCTCGAAGTAAAGCTCCTTGTTGTCCAATTGATGTGATACGAAGAAATAAAACAGGCGGTTGCAGGCGTCTTCTTCTGCAGTCGTCTCCTTGAGCCCGCAATAGACTTCCGCTAGTGTGCAGAATGAGTTAAATATTTGAGGCATGTCTTCTTTTCTCTTCAAGCGCCACTCGTAGGGTTCAGCCATGCGAAGTTCGTTGGCGGCAGTTTTTAAATCACCTTTTTCGAAGGAGATGTTGGCCAGGCCCTTATAGACCTGACCCTTGATGCGCGCTTCCATTATTTTGTCCTGTATTTGATTCTTTTGGCAGTCCTCGAAGACGTTCTGATAAAGCGTGTTGGCCTTCTCCAGCTCACCCCTGAGATGGTATATGCGAGCTTTTTCAAGATTCAACACGTTGCGTTCGTAGCTGGTGAGATGCTGGCGTTCTTTGAAAACGCGGTCAAGATGCTCCAGTGCTGAGTGAAACATGCCCATGAGCTCGATTTCGTCATCAGCGAGTTCGAATAGAACTGAGAAAAGCTGTGGTGAGCCTGTCTTTTCGCAGACTGCAAGCTGCTTTACAAGTATGTCGTAGGATTCGCGTTTTCGTTGGAGCTCGAGGCAGTGCGCCAGATCTCTATATGTTTGAATCATCTGTTCGTCGGTTTCATCGAGATGCTCTTTCTGAATTGCCAAAGCTTTACGTATAACCGCCTCGCCCTTGCTGTGAAAACCTTTAGCTGAATATGTATTGCCCAGGGACCTGAGCGGCTCGGCAATATATAAGTCGTCCTCTCCATACTTATCCGTTATCGTCTTTATTGAGTTCTTCAGTAGCTCTTCGGCTTGATCGTTCTCGGCGAGCTCGATTAGCATGTCGGTGAGCCAAGCCTGACTTTCATTGGTTTGTGAGTTCCTAGGACCGTAGAGCTTCGTAGTCAGACCGAACCAATCGCGACATACCTTCGCGCCCTCTTCGAATCTGTTTTGCTCCTTGTAAATCCGCGCCTGAAGCCGCAATGTTTCAATCAGTTTCGTATCTTTCGAAGCACATTTGTCGGTCTGCTTGAGTGCGAGCTGGATAAGCTCATCAGCCTCGTTCCATCGATTTTGCGCAATCTTCGCTTTGCTTCTGTCGACGTAAGCCTCCCACAGCGCCTCCGGCGATGATGTTTTGCATCCAGACAATGCGATGAGAGCGGCAAGAGGCAGCGCCCAGGCTGCTCTCTTCATACTGAAAACCATCTCTCCTGTTGGCAGGAAATGAGCAAGATTGCCAAGTTGAGCAAAAAGCCGATTGATACAGCTTCGCTCTTTCGGCAAGCCCGCAGGGGCCTTTAGCCAGTTGGCGTTGTCTCTTCGTGGCATCAATTGTCGGACCCAGCGTTCTTCAGGTATACTTACCCACGCTTTGACGAGGTCTGTCGGAATTGGTTGTGCCGTGGCTAAGATTCTCGTAGTCGACGACGATGAAGAGTTCGCATTGCTCATTCAAGAAAGTTTGAGCCTGGAGAATCACGCGGTCGAGCTGTGCCATCATGGTGGCGAGGCTTCGGACCTGCTCAGTCGCTATTCTTACGACCTGGTAATTCTTGATTGGCAGCTGCCCGGTGAGACCGGCATCGAGGTGTTGCGGAAGTTTCGTAATCGCAAGACTCAAACGCCTGTTCTAATGCTAACCGGCATGACCTCTGTGCCTGATAAAACTTTCGGTCTCGACTCCGGTGCCGACGATTATCTTGCTAAGCCCACCCATCCGCAAGAGTTGGCGGCAAGGGTGCGCGCCTTGCTCCGACGCGCTGCCGGCCACGTCTCCAACACGATCACCTATCGAGACATCGAGGTGGATCTGGAAAAGCATATGGTGACTAAGAGCGGCAAGAAGGTAGATCTTCTGCCTCGCGAATATGCTTTATTGCAGTTTTTTGTAAGAAACACAAATAGAGTCTTCAGCAATGACGAAATAATGAACTCCGTGTGGCCATCAGATTCCGAGGCGTCGCCCGAAACCGTTAAGAGCTGCGTCAAGCGAGTCCGCCAGAAGTTGGATACGGATGGGACACCCAGCATAATAAGAAATATCTATGGTGTCGGCTATGTGATGGATGCCTGATCGGCACCGTTTGTGGTACCACAATATCGCCAGTATATACTGCTTTGCTTTCAGTAAAGTTTTGTTAGTCGTGTAAACGCTCCAGAATGCCGAAAAATCAACTCTTGGCAATTCTGTGAATTCGCTAATTAGACAGGCGCGATCGCCACATGATAACCTGACGCTCTATATATTAGGATTCGTCAATTTATGCGGATACGAATCTGCGGGAAGATGTGAGTCTTACCTTCGGGTTGCTGTCATTCGTCTCTTCAAATTGCCCACACCCGAGTGGAACGTCAACGAAAAATGCTGAGACTCGATAATGCCACCACACGAACTGCAATTACGTACGTGACTGTGGCGAGCAGTTTGTTTATCGGCTCTCAGAGTGCAGCGCATGCAGGCGGTGCCATGAAGGAGTTCCGAGAGTTCCGCCAGAACAATCCGGGCCTCGACAGAGGCGCTCTTCGTCAGATGTTCAAGCAGCACAATACTAATCCTGGTGGCCAGGGCAATCCGGCGCCGAGTCCAATTACGATCTTGCCGGTCTTCCCCGATCGAGGTCCTATCGATACTCCTCGAAACAACCAGATCATGAGCTTCAAGCTCGAGTCGGTGCGGGTAGCTTCCGAAGAGAAAACGAAAAATAAATCGTTTCAATTTGGCGAAGGTGGCATCAAGATTAGCGGTGCAGACGGTATCGAAATCGATCTGACCTCAGACCGCAAAAATATTTCCGTTGGTGGAAAACTTTTCGGCGATAGCACGGTCAAAGTCAATGCCGGTGGGCAGGAAGTGACGGTGGGTGCCGGATCTGAGGTGACAGCGGCAGAGTACATCGCTGCTAAGCAAGTGCTGCTTACCGGCTCTCAGAGTCTGGAACTCCAAGAGGTCAATGCCGGTCGCGGTGAGGCCAATCTAAACGTCGAAACCCTAACGGGGACAATCAACGAAAAGGGCAATGTAATACATTCGGTGGCGAATACCCAGGTCTCCGCCAGCTTCTCGTCATACAGTGCGGGCAACCTCTTCTGGGGACCTGGATTGAACTCGGAGAGTCTGAATGATACATTTGCAAACGTCGGTAGCGCTGTTTTGAACAGCAGCCTTCTTACCGCAACGAGCCAAGGTTCTCCTTTACTGCGAGCGGCTGCACAATCCGACAACCGGTTTTCGAATGCCTATAACGAGACGCAGTCGGTCGGGACGTCGAATTCATCCGGTAATGTCGAGCTGGGTGGCAATCTCAATTCAGTCGATTTGAAGTCATCGCTCAATACACTTCAATCAACGATAAACCTGTTGACGGCGCAAAATTCAATCAGCTCAGCTTCAGAGGCTCTCGAAGATATGATTGACATGGACGAAGAGGAATCCTACTCAATCGGTTACGATGGGACTGAGTATGGCGGCTCCATCTGCACTGAACTTGACCGCTATAATGCAATCACCGCCGGCAGTGCCAACAGTTTGCCCCATGTTTTGTTGTCGGAGCGAGTCAATGGACTTCACGGCCGGTCGCTTCTGTTGCCGAACCAGGATACTTCGATTGGTACTGAATTTGGTGACGTAAAAATCAAGGCCGGCTCGATTGTGCTCTTTTCGGCGTGCGATAATGGCATTGCCATCTACAACATTCACGATAGCGGCAAGAATTCCGTGTCGCTCGAGGTCGGCGGTAAGCAGATAGCTCTTGCTCCCGGACGGCACATCAGCATAACCAGAGATAAGACGACTGACTTCGCGACCATCAATCATGTCGAG
>CAZISK010000590.1:0-5641 GCA_964541355.1 uncultured Candidatus Obscuribacterales bacterium | reverse complement strand
GGTCGGGTCGCATACGGAGGCAGTTGATAACGAGCATGCGCTGTGTGATTTGACCACGACCTTCCGTGTTGGGAGGACGTGTTTCCATGCGGACCCAGTGCTCGTGTTGTAATCTCAATTCGGCGGCGTCTTCAATGGTGATGATCCGCTCTCTCGGGTTGATGTGCGCCGAGAGCGCGTTAAGCATTGTTGTTTTACCGGAACCTGTACCACCAGAGATGATGGTGTTGATACGTCCCTTCACACAAGCTTTTGCAACTTCAGCCATCTGCACTGAAAGCGCGCCCTTTTCGACGAGCTGACCGAGCGAGAGAATTGTCGTACCAAAGCATCGGATTGTGATTGTGGGACCGTCGATGGTGACCGGGGGAATCGTGGCGTTAACACGAGATCCGTTGGGAAGACGGGCGTCAACCATTGGCGAGTTGTCATCGAGACGTCGGCCTAGTGGTTGGATGATTTTGTCGATCGTCTGCCGGAGGTGGCGATCGTTTTCAAAAGCGACGTTGGTCTTTTCAAGACGACCGTGTCGTTCTACGTAGATGCTGTTGATGCCGTTGACGCAAATATCGCCGACGGACGGGTCGCGCAGGAGTGGACCAAGTGGTCCGAATCCGAAGACTTCGTCCAGGACGTTCTGCAACAAGATACCTTTCTCCATCATGGTCAATGGAGCGGGGTCGGAGTTGACGATTTCACGGATACGGGCGCGGACTTGTGCTTGCGTATCTTCTGAAATATTGGTCAAACGCGAAGTATCCAGCTCTCGTCTGAGCTGGTCGATAATGAACTTTTCTCTTTCTCTGATGAGCTGCTGGTTGGCTGAAAACTTACCAGAGTCGCCACCAACATCTACAGGCTCTTCATGATAAGCACCGTAGTCATCTTTAGCATCAATTCTTTCGATCTCGGCTCGGCTCGGTCCGTCACCACCTTGAGCCACCTGACCACCAGGACCACGCGCTCCTGCAACTCCGGTCTGGGGCCCTTGCGGTCGTGCTACTCCACTGTGCCCGGCTGCTGGACCTGATGGTCTACCGCCGACTCCGGTCTGGGGACCCTGTCCCTGAACACCGGTCTGCTTCTGTTGTGCCGGAGCAATTTGTGCGCCTTCCCGCTGTTGTCGGACCAACTGACCCATCAATGATGAGGATGGCCTAGCAGGTAAATTCTCCTTCTTCTCTTCGGACATTTAGCACCACCTTGTAACTAACGTTTTCCAAACATGGCCGGTAGGCTGAAAGCGGCTTTCTTCTCTTTCTTCTGGTCCGTGATGAGAAGCTGCTCTCCACCGGCTAGTCTGCGAGCCAGGGAATCTAATGATTTGCCCAACGCTGTATGACCGGGTGCAATTTGGCCCTGGTTATTGACCCACTTGGCGGTCTTGGTATCGTTGGGAATCTCATGAAATACGGGGTAGTTAAGGTTGGCGCGGCACTCAGACAATACGTCTTGAGGTAGCCACTCCGACCTGTTGACTGTGAGCAACAACTTCTCCTGGTTGTAGTGAGCCTTGAAGGTGTCCAGACACTTTCTGGCGTTCAGGATGGCTGCCCAGTTATATTCCGTGATGACCAGTACGTGGTCAGCAAGGTCGAGAGTCGCAATTGCCCGCTCGTCGAGAAGGTTCTTCGGGAGGTCAACTACGGTGAAACGAAATTCTTGTTTTGATGTGTACAAAATCTCTTGAACTTGAGCGGCATAGATATCGCCGATGTCTTCAAGTTCTGGTGGTGCTGCCAGGATGCTCAATTTATCATCGTATCTCGTCATCAGATTGCGCAGATACGTAGCATCAAAGTTGGTGTGCGAGAAGTCGATGGTGCTCAAGCTGAAGGAAGGCTCCAGGTTGAGATAGTGGGAAACCATGCCGAACTGCAGGTCGAGGTCGACGATACAGGTCTCACCATACTTTCCGAGATAGCCAGCCAGGTTGGTGACTATCGTGGTGGCGCCGATGCCGCCTGTGGGGCTAAAGATCGCTACCACTTTACCAGCCGCTGTCGATACCGACTCGGACTGGTGCTTGAGCTGAATACTTTGAACGGCGGCGGGGAGGTCAGTACGCCAGCGCTCTGCGTCCAGGAAGTCGGACGCCCCGAGTCGATACGCGGTGCGGATCAACTCGGGGTCCGGAACTTCATAACTCACGAAGAAGTAGAGTTGAGGGAAGGTTTCCCTCAATTCTGCTAGCAGTGAGAGTCCGCGAACAGGGGCGGGGCTCAACTCAATCCACACCAACTTCGGGTGTAAACTACCGATCTGCTCTCGAGCCATACTGCCTGATACCGTGCTCACGAGAGCGAGCGACGGCTGGCTGTGGATCAGATCCTCTATGGTTTGTCTCTTATCCAAACCGGCGTCACAGACAAGAAGTGTGGTTAATTTCATGACTTTAAGCGTTCTCCCCCATTGCCGACAGCCCTTGTAGTGTTGTACCCACCAAAAGGCGATTGTTCACCGTTTCCTACTTAACTTCTAGCTTTTTGGAACCGATAGAACATCTTTCTTGCTGCCAGACCAAATCTCTATTTCGTGTAGCGGTGGCGGCGGCGGTGCTGCTGATGGAAGTTCTCCACCTAGTCCACCACCTGCGTCTCCACCTGGTAGCGACGGAAGCTCTCCGTCAGGAGCGCCAGGAACTGGCGGTGGCGGCAGTGCCGACGGAGGAGGCAGAGCGGACAGATCGTCAGCTTGCTTCTCCGGTGCTTTCGCGAATAGCGAAATCACATCCACCGTAGCGACGGGCGTATGGTCTTTTTCGTTGCGCAGTGTCAAATAGAGCTTGGAAGCGCTGATTGACTTGATAAGTTTGCCGGCATCTTCAGGAGATACCAGGATTGTGACCGAGTTAGCAGGTACTGCTGCTGTGCCGCCGGGCTGCTTCTGGTACATCTGACCAACAGCAATCACTTCGACATCAGACAAAACTGGCGCAACTTTTGTCTCAGCTCCCGAGCCGACCATGGCATAGCAATCCACGCGGCTTTCTGGAGTGACGAATCCAGCTACTCCGGAGTTGTTGTCGACGGCGAATGTTACCGCGCGCATACCTTCACGAAGTCTGGATTCAAAACCTAGCGAAATGCCCTGAGGCGCAAGATCGTGTTGGGATACGATCTGGCCTTGCGAGATACCATACTTCGCCACACGACCAGCGGCCAGTGAGCCGGAGGTCAATGCGTCTTGAGGAATCTTCGATTGCTCGATCTCTTTTTCTTCGAGAGCATCACTCGGAATCGTTTGGCCTTCAGGAATATCTTTGATCGCATACACGACCTTTCCTTTGGCGCTCATTTTGGCTTCTAAGTCTTTCTTCTTAGCTTCCAGCTCTTGCTCTTGCTGAGACATGCGACCGGTGACCATCATTGTTACCAAGACGGCCAATCCGATGATGATCAGCAACATAAGTGCTGGAGGCATTCGGGACAGACTCAAGAATAACGCTCGTAATGGGTTCATTACGGTTCCCCCTATTTCTTTCTAGTAGAGAAAGATTAACCAATTACTATTAACGCACATCGGCGATTCAAGGACAACAACGTGTTCTCCCGCGCCCAAAATCTTTTACCCTTGGACGCAGATTCCGACACATTCGCATCTTACAGCCAAAGACCCGGCTTGACATGCTCAAAACCCCGCTTGATATCTGCTTTTTACGAAAATAGACAAAGGCGTAATCTCCGACAAAACCACCCTGAACGCTCTAATTACCAGACACATGAGCGAAAATTCTTGGACACCTCTAGCTGATTACAACCGCGGTGGACATCCTTTCTTGGTCCGTCGAAAAGCAGCATGGCAAGCCACTCTTGCCAGAATATACAAAGAAGTTGACCGGCGAAAAAACTCTCCTCTTCCGGAGATATCAAAAATAGATATGAGTTTTTTCCAGTCTGCTCAATGTTAATTGACAAACGGTAACGGAAACTGCTCTTGAGAAGCTCAGCCATCTCCAAAGGCAAGACTGTTATGGAATGACAATCTTGAACGATGTCTTCAGAAAAAGATTGGCGAGTTTAAAACAAAACACCGCATCATTGAGCTAATTTTGTGAGAACTCCGCTTCACAATTCGCATAAAACTACGTTTGCAGCTCTTCCACTTCATAAAGCTCTAATCAACCGACTAACTTAGGTCCTTTTCGATATTTATACGTCGAAACCTTTGAATTATCGGCTTCTGACAAAACTGACATCGCCCAGCCAATTGCTGACCAAATAGCTGGGGCAACAACAATCGCTCATCTATAACGATGACTTCGGTGTTTGGCCAAACCAAACATACCTCGACGTTTGAAACCCCAAAAGCAAGAGAAGGACCCGAAGGTCCTTCCCGTAAAACTTGATTGTTTTGCCTTTGCTACGAAGCGTTGTTCGCTGCGCCAGACAACGCGTTAAGCTGTTTGACAACGGCGGCGAATGCTTGTGAAATAGCAGCCGACAATGCGCCCTGTGTGATTGAGAACACCAGCGCTACGAGGATCGCGACGAACGCCAGGATGGCGCCGTATTCTGTGATACCTTGACCTGATTCGTCACGGATGAAACGATCAATCATTTGAATTACCTCCTAATGCCCCAGTTACCAACGTCCACCATCACCAGATCGAGAACTGATTGGTTTGAGGAGTCATCTATATTATGTATTTTAGTAACAATACCACTGTACGAAACCGACATGAACACCAATTCGTTATCTGACTTTATCACCTCCAGTTACTTGCTTCACTTTTCTTGTATCCCCGCCAGAGTAAATTCAAATCGTCAATGATCAGCGGAGGTATACCGTTAAACCCATTTTATATGGAGAACCTAAACTCGCCTAGTGCTCTTCCACCTGTTTTGTTGACAACCGAGACGGAATAATTAGGGAGAGCCATTTCGATTCTCGAAAACAGGTCTGCTAGCACGATTTTGGAGATGATGGCAGAAAACAACTTTCGTTACACGCTGCAACATTCGAGATCCTTGCCAGTTAGTAACTTCAATCCAGCAGATCTGTCTGAGGAATGCACGCGTTTTCTAATCAATTACATGCAGTTGAATGAACACAGGATTTTACCAATACAACTTCCTCTCGAGGAATTCCGTTGCTTCACTGAATATGGTGCAACTAACCCAGCATGAGCATGACATCGGCAACAGTCAGGCTCATAACACCCTGTCCTGACTCGTTTTCGATGAAATCTTGAAACATTCGACTAATCCTCCTGTGTGCTAACAGTTACCAACGCAAAACGGTGGTAGCACTCTTTTAGTAACTAAGACTATTTTGACTGAAAAGGTTAAACGCAATCACGACCCTCCAATCTCTGAACACTTTTACAGTAGCCAACCATTGTGACTGAATCTGGACAGATCAATCAGCTTGGTCGACGTTCGTGTGTGCGGACTAGCGGTGTAGTAGAGCTGAGCTTTATGTGATTCCGAATGTAACGTGATTGAACAGCTATGCCAATAATTCCATCATTTTTCATGGCCCCAAAGTCGCCTAGGGCTCAAGCTTCAAATATGACGAACTTGCAAAATTTCCTGAAAGGTAGTTAAGGACTCGATTCCGGTGGGATAGCACTTGCAATTCATTTCGTTGCTCACCGAGAAGCTCGTTAGCCAGTGGAGTTCAGACCGCTTCTATGAAA
>CAZISK010000589.1:0-5649 GCA_964541355.1 uncultured Candidatus Obscuribacterales bacterium | reverse complement strand
CAATATGGATGCGCTCGAAGAGTTGGTCCGGCAGCCATAATCAATGAAAGTAATCAATGAGGTGACGGCATGCGAATTATCAAGTCGACCTTGGATCGCTTCAGGCAGCCTCAAAGAAAAAAATCAGCGCAAGCCGTAATCGACAGTATCGAGATAGCCACGCCATGTCCCGTCAGCTGGGAGTCGATGGATGGTGACGAGAGAAAACGACTTTGCGGTCAGTGCAAACTCCATGTCTACAATCTCAAGGAGATGACAGCTGAAGAGGCTGTCGATCTGCTCACTGAAAGCGATGGCCGCGTCTGTGTGCAACTTTATAGAAGAAAGGACGGTACCGTTCTAACGCAGGACTGCCCTACCGGTCTGGCCCGGTTGCGCCGGGCTATGTGGCGGCGGGTTGCTTGTCTGGCAGCAGCGATCGGATGGTTGAGCCTGGCCTCCGCTGCTGGTGCCAAGAGTTTACGCTATCCAGATAATGAAGAACAACACCTTGGCGGTGAGGTGATGGGCGGCAAGCCTCGCTGCGACATCGTTAAAGGTCGAATGAAGTCGACAAGCGACGCTACTCAACCGCAGAGCTTTCCACCTGAAGTCCAGGGAACCAACGTCTCGACAGTCTGTCATTCGCCGCCTACTAACTACTGCAAAATTATGTGGCGAGCCATACTGTCTGTAGCGGCTATGGGTCTGATCGTCGCCTCCGCCCGTTTGCAGAAAAAGCGAAGAACATGGTGGATTCTCGGTCTTTCGATGACACTTGTATTTGGATTGTTGGGATTTACCTGGCTTTAGTCTCCATATCAGGTTTCATCGAGTCAGCTCAGATGGTCTGTGTATCGAGCTTTTCAACCTGGCTGCCATGATTCTTTTCGGAAAGTTGTTGCTATTTCGTCGCTCCCTTTTGTTTATCCGCAGAGGGTGGGGAAGTGCGTGATAGTAGTATCACATCCTCTGACAGAGGGGTGGCGCTGAAGCCTTCGCTGATATATCGCTTCTCGCTTCCTGGTTCTGCAAATACAAGATAGGCGCGGTCTATCTCTTTGAACCAATCAGGTACGTTATCCATGAACCAGGCAAATGGATGTGATCTATTCAACAGCCTCCCCAGTGCCAGGACGTTGGCCAGGTTATACGGCTGTTTATCGAGTATCACAAGCGATCCATCCGGGGCTTGATTGAGCACATTTGCAATAGGCTCCAGCTCGTACATAACGGATCCGCGCTCTCGGCACTCTCTAAGCGAGTAGTCGGAATAGATCTGCGTCAAGGTCAGGAAGGCGAAAACGCTGACGGCACAGGCGCGGACAGCCCTGGACCGGGATTTCCAAAATTGAGCGATCATGTAGCAAACGGGGAGGAAAGCGATCATAGTGACGGGCAGGAAGTAACGCACGTTAAGCGAACGTCGCCCGCCGAAAAGGGCATCCGGCAGATCTAGAACCGTTGCAAAGGCGAGTGCAATAAGCAACAAGAAGGCGAATTGCGGACGCTCCTTCTTCGCCAAGTACCAGAGTGCGCATAGTTCGATTAAGAGGATAAGAATGAGAGCCGGGTTGTTCGCCTCCGCGATCCTTGAATTGCCGTGGACATATCCATATGAAGGATGATACATCCAACCGAACAGACGTCCGAACAGCCAGGCATTGCCGGTCTGCGTCGCTTCAATAGGAAGCTTCACCCACTGAAGCATGACTTTGACTTGCTGCAGGTTGCACACCAGATCCGATATCACCAGTGATACCACACATAGAGACAGACCCACTAACATGCCGAAGAGTCCGAGCTTCAGGAAATCTTGTCGGTTCCGCTCTTTTCGCAAGACGGTGGCGCCTGTCGCGTAGACTAGCTGCGCGCCTGTCACCAGCAACATCCAAAATGTCGAGCAATATGCGATTGCCGAAGCGCAAGTAAAAATAGCCCAGCTATCCAGTGTGTTTTCTCGCCAGGCGCGTAGGAAGGCAGCAGTTGAAAGTGAAAAAACGAGCGTATACAACGAGTATTCGCGTAACTCCTGCGAATAGACAATTTGGATGGGCGAGAGAGCCATCATCGTGGATGCCATAAGGGCAATACCCGGCGAACGAAAGAGCTCGAGTGTTAACCAGTAGAATGCGGGCAGGCTCAAGATACCGAATAGTAAAGGGAACAGGCGCAGCATCGCATCATCATTCTTCGCTATGCCGTTCCACAAGTAGAGCCCTTCGTAAAACCAGGGTGCGTGAGCTGGAGAGCGATTGACTATGCTCAGGCGTACATCTGACAACGGACATTTTCGGAATTGGTACTCATTGACCAGAGTTCGCGAGTCCACAGGTGCTTTGAGGCATCTTGTGATCAACCAGTATTCATCGCGATCCGTGGACGCGAAGGTGCCGGACATGTGCATGAAAGTATATACTTCGTCGTACCAGACAATCGCTTGAGACAATCCGATGGTTCTGATGCTGGCACCCACGATCACGATGGCAGCCAGCGCTATCCAGATGACAAGCTTTCGTGCGGTAATTGAATCGAGATTTTTGAAGACGCTATCCTCGATTCCAGGATTTTCGAAACACCCATCTTAAACCGAAGAAAGCAAACTGTATAGATAAATGCAATGGGAATCGCTTCCTGGAGCATCAAATGTTGTCAGGAGACTATAATGACCATATCCTGTGCCCGTAGCTCAGCTGGATAGAGCGTCGGTCTCCGAAGCCGAAGGCCTTGAGTTCGAATCTCAACGGGCACGATTTTTTATCTAAAATCGAAGTCGACGACATCCTTTGCGGCATGTAGTAGCTATCTGTTGTATAGCGACCTTTAAAAAGACGACATTGATAAGCGCTTTCCGACGTGGGACGATTGCGCGAGTTTCTTTGCCAGAAGGCATTCATGAAAGATCGCTGCCCACGCATCTTGCTCGGACCGTATCGGTCCGGCAAATCTGTCGCATTGTTGAAAGAGCTTATCAAGCATTGTCGTGAAGACGTGTTTGCTGAGGGCGACGCGCTTTTGATTGTTCCGTCAAAACGCTATCAGCGGCTGGTAGAGCAACGAGTTCTTGCCCTCATCAACGAAGAGTTCGAGCGCCATACGGATGCGCTTTCATTCGGTTCGACCGACTGGGATTCGGAGCTGGATGCCGGTGAGCTTGATCAGGAAGCGCTTTCAGTTTCGATCATGCCTTCGCAGCGTCAGCACCATGGCTACATCGGGCTCAACATCGCCTCGTTCTATCAGGCTTGTTCGATGGTGCTTCGGCGTTGCGGGGTGATCCCGAGAGTGATACCGGAAGCGGTGCGTCCGGCACTGGTTGCCCGCGTGCTGAGCGAGTTGAAGGCAGAGGATCGCCTGGAGCATCTTTTGCCGATCGTCGATTTCGTCGGTACGCATGCAGCGCTGCTCGAGTTGATCGACGAACTCGAAAGATCAGGACTCAGCCCTTACGAGGTGATTGAACGACTGGATTCGAGTGCTTCACAGTCCTCTCGGCACTTGGAGCTGGCGCTGGTTTATCAGCGGTACTGGCAAGAGCTCGATCGTATTGGCTTTCTAGACAATCGGCGAATTGCATTCAAATGCCGTGAGGTATTGGCCTCCCGCGAGCCCTCCTTGCCAATCTTCGGCTTTACGGGTGTGGACGGATTCGATCGATTTAATCATTTGCAGTTGCAGGTTTTGGAGGAGCTGAGCCGGCACACGACGAAGAGTATCGTCTGCTTTGATTACAACGAGGACGAGAGCGACGCGGCCAGGCGTGAGTACATGTGGAAGGACTCTAGCTTTGCCGATCTAAAGAAGATATTTGCAAAGGCTCGACTTGATTGGGCCCCGGCGGAAGAGCGCGTTGTCGTGGCTTATCCAAGTCCGATGCAAGCGTTTAGAGCAATCGACAGATTCCTCGAGATGGAGGAGACCGCTCGCCGGGTGAAGCAATCCTTAGTTGAGAAGCGAACTCCTGCCTGTGAGATTCTGGTCGTTGTCCCCAGCCTGAAAGAGTACCGGGGGGCGATTGAGTCCGCCTTCGATGATGCGGCTGTACCCTATTTCGTGGATGAGTCGATTCGCATGATGACACTGCCCATAGTGCAATATGCGCTCTCCCTCTTGCGGGCTTTTGAAAACGACTTTGCTCGTGCTGATATGATGCGTATGCTGAAGAGCCGGTTTTTCAAACCCGCATCGTTCGCTTTATCGAAGGAACAGATCGATAGGCTGGATCGAGCCAGCCAAAATGATAAGTTGATTGGCGGCCGGGAGCAATGGCTGAAAATCGCGGAGCGCCTACAACTGAAGAGCGAGATAACAGCGCTTTTCGACTGCCTTACTCCTTCTGAATCGTTCGCCTCGCTTACTACCTTCGTCTCCTGGTGCGAAGATGTTTTGATCGATTGCCTGGCTCTCGATGATGATGCTGAGTTCCGCAACCCGCTACAGGGGTGGACTGACGAGCGCGCTCTCATTGAGACCCAGAATTTGTTTGCCTCGCTCGTGCAAGAGGATGCCATCTTATATGGTGACAAGGGCGGCTATCGCTGTGACTACCGCGGTTTTATGAAAAAGCTGCTGCATGCCTTCGAGAAGGCCAATTTCCGAGCTGAACCCGCCGCCAAGAACAGCGTAGTTATCTCATCGGTCGATCTTGCCGACAACCGATTTTTCGATGAAGTTTTCATCGCCGGTTGTGTGGAAGGTGAGTTTCCTCGGCGGCTATTGGGAAGAGGATTTGCCAGTGCCGACGAGGTCGCTCGCTGGCATTCGTTCGGTATCGATATCAGCAATCCGCGTATGCATCCGGCATTTGAATATGCCTTGTTTCGCTCGCTGATCAACCGGGCGCGTAAGGGTGTGACGTTGTCGTATCCAATGTGGGACATGAGTGGCGAGGAGCTACTACCGTCATTTTTCTTGACCGGAGAATCCTTGCCGGTAACAATCGTGGAATTGGACCCATACAGACAAGCTTCTCACAACCCGGTCTCCGCCAGGAATTATATTGCGGGTCGGCTCTGGACGCACGGCTCCAGTGTTGATGCTGTGAAGGGGGATCCTGATGTTGTCGACCTCTTTCAACAGATCGAGGAGTCTGTGTCCATGGTGCGAGCTCGGGCAGGAGGTGCGCTGGAGAGCCCGTTCAACGGCTATCTTGCTGATGCCGTCGCCTCTTCCGCGCTCGAAATTGATCTGCCTGCGCGCTTCAGCGCCTCCCGTCTCAACGACTACGGCAAGTGTCCATTTCGCTATTGGGTTTCCCATGTGATGAAGGTGGCTCCTTTTGAAGAGGCTTCGCTGAAGCTGGAAGTGACCGAACTTGGAGAGACATATCACCTGGCCTTCGAGAAGTTTTACGATCGGCTGATCAAGGAAGGAGTAAGCCTGTTACATGGTGATAGACCGCTTATCGAGACGTATTTCGAGCTTTCGGTGAAAGAGGCTCTTGATTGGTTGGAGAGAAAACGGGGCGATAACTGTGGTGAGTTCTGGGACTATGAAAAGAAAGAGATCGTCTTTCGCCTTCGCAAATTCCTCGACAGAGAGATCGAGCGTGCTGCAAAAAGCAAAATTGATTATGTGCCTCAACTGGTAGAGGCTGCTTTCGGAATGGATGACTCTAATCCGTCGAAAAGCGCTCCGCAGGAGCCGCTTTCGGCAATCTCTTTGAGCCGG
>CAZISK010000588.1:0-5649 GCA_964541355.1 uncultured Candidatus Obscuribacterales bacterium | reverse complement strand
CAATTTGCTCACCATCGTTGACTTGAGGTGCTTGAAGACCTGTCTGACAGCGGCAAGCAACGATCCGAAATTCAACAATCATTCCAGGCTGCACGTCAATCTTTTCCCGTCCACGATAATTGATACGCCTATAGATCGGCTTATGACCTTGTTTCCCTCGGATACCAAGGAAGGCAAGTTCTGTATTGAAATTAGCGAACAACAATTCATCGGTGATCCTACATACCTCAGAGATCACGTTCAGGAGCTTAAACGCAGAGGCGTGTTGGTGGCTATAGATGACGTCGGCTTTGGCAGAAGTTCGCTCGAGAGTCTCATAATTCTGGAGCCGGATATCGTCAAAATCGATCGCAAATATGTATCAGGAATCGCCCAGGAGCCTACGAAGGAACGCCTGCTTCGGCGTCTTGTCAAAGTTGTTAACGCGCTTGGCTCAGACCTTATCGCCGAGGGGATCGAGTGTCGCGAAGAGCTTGAGCTCCTGATCGATATGGGCGTTACATACGGACAGGGCTGGTATTGGGGCAAGCCAAATTGATCATGCTTGGCTGAGGGATGCACAGAGATATTCTTGTTTTCTGGGCCTTTATCGCTTAATTCGATTGGTAAGACTTGCTGTTGCAACAAGCCCGAGTCGGTCCAATGGTGTTAGGTTCAAAACTCCAGCCAACTTGACGAGTCTGGGTGGATTTTGCACGACGGGCAACCGATATCGGTTAAGCCTTTTGAGCGACAACCGCCTAGCAGAAAAAGCCGAATGATGACAATGAGGATGAGCTTTGAAAGCCAATCTTGGCAAGGCGCAAAGCTTAGCTAGATTATTAGCTCATCGGGAGTCGATACATGGCTGGTCAGCTTCTCTTGAAGCTCGTGTGCCTTCTTCTCTTTTAACGCTTTATGTTCAGACCGATCGCTCTTCATGCCGACCGGCTTGGGGTATGCATCTCGCTCGCTTTCGTGAGTGAGTTCTGTTTTGACCTTGCGTCTCTTCTTGCATTGTGAGCTGTTTTCTTCTGTTAGGAACCACTTATCCAAGCAATCGCTGCCGATACCCGCCAATTGTCCGGCGACAATGATCATGCATGTTCCCAGCTTCATGAAAAGCGCCAGTTATTTTTGAAAGCTTTTGTCTCATACCTTCGAACTGCATATCGAACTCCTTCGTGTGTCACGTGTACCGCAGGACTGATACGCCCTGGTTGTGCGGTATCGAATGTGGTGCTTAGCCTGCTGCCATAACAACGACCGTTGATAAAAGCAGCATACTGTATGCGGTTGCAGCGATTACGTCTTTGCGGTCTGGTCCATAGATAGCTGTAGTCTCTTCGCGATTCATATCGAATCCTCTTGTCGGCTAACTGAACAGATTGGCGCTCGCTGTCGGAGCCTTTGAACAGATATCGGAAAAAAACACCGGCGCGCTCGAGCAGCTCAAACGCTCTTTCCACGCGGTACTGAATCTCAATCTCCAGGGTCGGTGCCAGCGACTTGAGCTTTTGTCTCTGGTGAACCTTCTGCAGCGACTCAACTTTAACTACCTTGCTTAGAGCTATGCTGCCATGAGCTCTTAGCGAGTCCATTATGGCCCGCAAACGGCCTCTTACCGAAGGAAGAGCGACATTCCCGTGACCGAACCTGATACTTCCTTGAGCAATAGTCATTTTTTTTCACGACAAATAACGGAGGAACAGCTCGCAATATTCCTGCTGTCGCTACTGGTGTAGCGCAAAGCAAAAGAAGCGGTGCTGGCAAGTAAAGTTCTAATCGTGAAGAGCCGCTATTGATTTGACTCTACAAGGCTCTGAATCTGGTCTGGAAGCGTCATCGGATTGAAAGGCTTTGTGAGAACGCCCAGTGCGCCTACATGTACGCATGCGTCAACGTCTTTTTGATCGAATCGAGCTGCGGTCATGATAATGGATGTATATTGAGTTCCTGGCAGCTCTTTTAACTTGCCGAGCGTGGTTACTCCGTCCATGTCCGGCATGGTTATGTCCAGCAATATTACATCTGGACGTTCAAACTGCGCGAGCTGAAGCGCCTCTTTTCCTGATGATGCCAAGCAGACATCCCATCTCCCAACACCTGTGAGGCTGAGCCTGCCAATCTTTCGGATATCCGGATCGTCGTCTACAATCAATACTTTCTTGATAGCCATACCAGTCCTGTCTCAACTTCCGAACCAGAGTCCAAATCGCGCCAGATCGCCTTCGCGTCTCTAATTATGTTATGCCAAGTTAGCAGCATAAAACCTTGTCTAACAAGGGGATCATGTTGCAATCTTTCCACCCTGGCTACAATTAAAATTGACCGTCGATGGGCTGGAAGGAAGGTGAAATGAATCGTGTCAAACTTTCTAACAGGCGCTCAAGCGAACCGATCGAGCTGGCATCGAGTTTACTTGAAAAACTGGCGAACTGGGCCCAAGCAGAACTACGGGAGAGTGTTCCATTAGGAAATATATGGAACGCCGCTGTTATAGGAATGTTGAGACTGGCAATGCGGCAGATCGCTGCTCGAGAATGTGAAGCCCTTCCTGCTCTGGTCGACTTCTTGAAGGTTGACGTTTCAATCGGTTCATCCGTAGATTTTAACAGTACACCCGAGCTGCAGCTGGTCGACGAATTGATCGCTTCGTTAAGAGTTGACCTTGACGATAACGAAAGATTCGCAAATGCTCACCGGCTTTCTTCCCTGTATGAAATGATACTGAATATGGTGTGCACGGTCGCCGGAGAGAGAGGCTCTCAACGATTTAGAGTCAATCTGGTAGATAAGACGAAGAAACGATCGGGTAGCTTCTATACACCACCCTATCTGGCTAAACTGGTTGTAGAACGGGCACTGTCCGATATCGTTCAAGGAAAAACGGCTGAGCAGCTCTTTGCTCTTAAAGTTGTCGATCCGGCGATGGGAGCCGGCGTCTTCATTATTGAGGCATTTAGATTTCTGGAAAATGCGGTATCCGCAGAAGTTGCAGGTCACAAGAGCTGGCGCTCCCGCCTTGCTTATCACTCTTTGTACGGTGTCGATCTCGACCCTCTTGCTGTCGAAGCGGCCCGATGCGCCTTATGGCTTGCCGTCGGCGACTGCTCAGTCGAGCCTGGAAAACATACATCCAAACTCCGTACGGGTAACAGTCTTGTCGGTGCACTAATTAGTCAAGCATCGACCTTTCCGATTGAGCTGTTTCGGAAAAAGGACGGCGCTTTTTGTCGCTCTGCCAAAATATTCCAAAACAAGCTGGCGGAGCCAGTCGGTATCGATCTGAAAGGAAGACTCGATCGATACTGCACCCTCTGGTACATGAGCGCTCAAGAGCTGGAACTGGCAATGCAACCAGAGTTTGAAAGCGAGCTAGTGGAAGAGATTGCCGCCCGAGAAAGGTTTTTTCATTGGGAGCTTGAGTATCCGGAGGTTTATCATGATCGAGACGGCGGCGGCTTCGACGCGGTGGTGGGTAATCCTCCCTGGGAAATAGAAAAACCGAATTCGCGAGAATTTTTTGGTATGGTCGAGCCGCGCTACTGGGCGCTCAGCAAGCAAGAGGCGCTTGCAGTACAGCTCGAGCTCATGGAGGAGGATGAGCATCTTTTTAACGCCTGGGAGCATCGGCGAAGGTCTCATCATGCCTTTATGTACTGGATTCGGCATGCTCCGATCGTCTCGGGCAAGCGCTTCCAATTCCAAGGAAAAGGGGACGTCAATCTCTATAAGCTTTTCATCGAGCAGTCATATCATCTTGTCAGGAGAGGTGGCACTGTTTCATTGCTTACCCCATCCGGAATCTATTCGGATAGCGGTACGAAGAGTCTGCGCTGTCTGTTGTTGAACGAGAATACCTGGTCCGAGCTCATCGGATTTGAAAATCGAGATGGCACCTTCGCGATTCACCGCTCCTTCAAATACTGCATAATTGTCTTCCGCAAAGGCGGCTTTACTTCCTATCTTAAGACAACTTTCGCCAATCGCGCCAGCAATTTAGTCGACTTTGAATGGTGCGCGTATAACCGTCAGGGATTGAGCGCGATCAGTCCGAAGTGGATGATAATACCTGAGATAGATGACAGGCAGGTTTATTCCGTCGTCGAGAGAATCCAGTCTCGGACAATGAAACTTGGAGCTTTTGAGCTGGGCGGCACGCCGCTTCGGTATGCTCGAGAGTTAGATATGACACTTGACTCGAGTCTCTTTCGATGCCGATCCGAGCTTGAATCGTCCGGATTCGTTCAAGATATTTATGGTAACTGGCTGGCCGGAAAGTGGAGCAATTCTTGTGACAGCGCCAGTGGTGTCGTACGATCAGCTGGCCTCAATCGATCTATTGCCGTCGAAGATGTGATAGACGTTTTCTGCCCGTTGTACGAGGGCCGAATGATAGGGCAGTTTGATTGCAATGAGAAGCGCTGGGTTGAAGGGAAGGGGCGGCAGGCTCTCTGGCGTCGTGTCGATACTGACGGTGAGACGAGTGGCAGCTTCTCCGGCATTGGACCTCAATATCTTGTACCGATCAACGTTGTGCGCGATCAGTGCAAGTTCGATGGTATGAAAGTTGGTTTTCTGGCGGTTGGCAGCCCTACTAATGCCCGGACGATGATTTCCACCTGTTTGACTCAGGTGGCCTGCGGTAACTCGGTGCCGGTGCTTAGCTTGGTGCAGGACGGCGAGCCCGATTTATTGAACTCTGATGAGTTTCACCTGGCTCTGAGCGCCTGCTTGAACAGTTTTGTTTTCGATTTCGTTTTACGAAACAAAATGGCCGGCAACAACCTCAATTTCTTCGTAATTGAAGAGAGCCCACTGCCCGTCATTACTGCGAGCAATGTCAGGGTCTGGAGACTGATAGCCTGTCTTTCTTCCTACCTCTCTTTGACTCATTTGCGATTCTGTCAACAGCTCATTCGACTCGGATTCGGCTCACTGCCAGTGGTGCGCGGCCATGATGATTTCCTGCGGCTGCTGCGTGCCAAGCTGGAGGTGCTCATTGCGGTTTTATATGGGGTCGATCAGGAAGAGCTGAAAATTATACTGACAGGAACCGCAAAACCGAGTCAGAAAGGTTTTTTCCGTGTCGACAAAGAGCTGCCGAAGAGGCAGCGGCTGCCTGCGATTGTTTTATCGCAGTTTGCGCTATTGCTTGAAATCGGATTGGATTTGTACCTCGAGGAAGCGCAAGGATTGTTCCAAAATGCACAGCTTGCGCCGGTAGAGAGGGTTACACTTCAAGAGCACGCTAATCTGTTCCGGTTCTTGCTTTCGCTCGACCGTCGTCGTGGTCAATGACCTCCAAATGCCCGGTCCTTTAAAAATGGAGAAATATCGCTCTTACGATACTTGTACGTAGGTAGTATTATTACGGTGGCTAGTTTCGTTTATCTTTGGGGTAATCCTGACCGTGTCCAGCGCCGATGTACATCCAGATCTGAAAGAGCAGCATCAACGCTACAAAATTCTCGCTGTCGGTCTGGTTGTGACATCGATCTTGCCGTCCGCAACGTTTTTCATCTTTTACAGTTCCAGTGCGGGATTGGCCTATATCAGCAAGCATCTTGTCGCTGTAGCGGTTGCGTTTATACTAGAGATTCCACTCGTAATGGCGCTGGCTTACGTCTTAGCGGTTAAGCGGATGCGTTTTTTGGAGCGCTCCAC
>CAZISK010000587.1:0-5672 GCA_964541355.1 uncultured Candidatus Obscuribacterales bacterium | reverse complement strand
GAGCGATTGTCGAAGAGTACAAAAAGACGCTCAAGCATTTCCGACAGCTTGTCTACGACATGAATGTAATGAAGGATCCGCAGGGTGCTCCGGAGATAGACTTCACCACTTTCATCGACCATGCTGAGTTTATGGAAGAGCTAATGGCAACCGTCAATCAGACTGTGAGCGAGGAGCAAGAGCTGATTGCGCACTATCGACCGGTTGAGGAAGAGCTCACACCTCAGACTATCAGACAGCGCGAGAACATGCCAACCATCGTGATTGGCTCTGCAGCACTGTACGCCGCAATGGTGCTGGCTCTTTTCCTGATTTTCAGCGGCAAGACTATGCGCAGATTGAAGATCTTGATGGAAAACATCGATCGCTTTTCGAAAGGAAGTGCCCAGCTGCAGTCAGTTGGCGGCACAGACGAGCTCTCTGAGATTGATTCCGAATTTCGAAACATGGCTGATGCTCGTATTCAGTCCGACGAGTTGCGTCGCTCGCTGCTTGCCATGGTCAGCCATGATATACGCTCTCCATTAACATCGGTCGGTTTGAGTTTGAGCCTGATTCTGGAAATAGACAAGGAAAGTCTCACTTCGAAGGTGGAGAAGAAGATTCGCAAGTCGGACGCCGAAATTCAGCGTTTGGTGCGGCTTGCCGATAGTCTATTGGAAATCGAAAAGATTGAATCAGGCAAAATTGACCTGGAGTTGAAGAATGTGTCGATGAACGAAATTATTGAGTCATCCTACAATGCCGTCGTTGGCATCGCAGATTCTAAGGAGATTGAGATACAGTCTGATCACGATCGTTCCGCCCATCTGATCTGCGATCCGGAGCGTCTGATCCAGGTTTTGGTTAACCTATTGTCCAATGCCGTGAAGTTCGCTCCGGCGCGCTCGGTCATCCGGATTAAGGGCCGGGTCGCCGATGGAAAGGCTCTTTTCGAGGTCATAGATCAGGGACCAGGTGTGTCGCTCGAAGACCAGGGCAAACTGTTTCAGAAATTTTCGCAGCTCGAGCAAAGCGCCCAGACTAAGAAAGTCGGCAGCGGTCTTGGATTGTATATATCGAAAACACTGATCGAAGCTCATGGCGGTAGGCTTGGTTATCGCTGTCCTGATGAAGGCGGAAGCTGTTTCTTCTTTGAAGTCAAGTGTTGAGTTGCCAGGATTAAGGGGGCTCAAGAAGAGGTATATTTGGGCCACTACGGAGCGTTGATTGTGGCAAAGGTACTAGTTATTGAAGACGACCCGATGGTAGCCTCCTCAATCTCTGAATGGCTGGAATCGGAAGGTCATCGAGCTGAAACCGTGTACGACGGGTCCGAGGGCCTGGAGGCGCTTCTGATCAAGGGTTTTGACCTTGCTATTGTCGATTGGCAACTTCCTTCTCTGGCCGGACCGGACATATGCACGAAGTTTCGCGCCAAGGGCGGGCGCACGCCGATCTTGATGTTGACGCAAAAGGCGAACATTATAGACAAAGAGACAGGTCTCGAATGCGGTGCCGACGACTACTTAACCAAACCGTTTGATCTGCGCGAGTTACGCGCTCGTGTAAGAGCGCTCTTGCGGCGCTCCAGCGGCTTGTTTGATGCTTCTCGCGAAGTCGGTCAGTTGACACTAGACTATTCCGACAAGTCACTTGTCATACGCGGAAAGAAGGTGCAGCTCCTCCCAAGAGAGTTCGATCTGATCGAGTTCCTTTTGCGACATCCACGCACATTTTTTAGTTCCGAAAAGCTGCTGGATCATGTCTGGAGTTCTGAGTCGTACGCCGGCGACCAGGCGCTGAGAACTTGTCTGAGCCGCCTGCGCAGCAAAATCGATCAACCCGGAATGCCGTCTATTATTGAGACTTCGAAAGGGTGGGGATACAAGATCGCCGAAGTCTATCTCGAGTCATCGGATCCGAATCCGGACAAATCCTAATCGTGATCTTGTCCCAGGCTCAATTATTTTGTCCAATCAAGATCTAATCAGTTTAGACGCAAACAACTAATAACCTCTCGAATCCCAGCGATCTTCGAGGTCGAGCAACTGCTCCTTCGTAGTAGTCAGAGGGACGCCGAATGTCTCGCACCTTACATCATGCAGGTCGTTAGAAGTGGTTGCGCGTGAATCAAGTTGATAGCGCATGCACAGGCGCTTATGTACTTCCAAATCGCGCATGCGTTCGATGTCTTTCATGGTGGCGGTCTTCGGATCCAGTCCATATTTCTTACTGTCCGTCTCGATGATCTTGGCCTCCAGATCTTTTTTCGATGCGGTTTTTGCATCTAGTTTGTACATGTGACAATCGACGTGGAAGTTGTGAACCTCCTCAAACTTCTCATTCGTTGTGGTTTTGGGATCGAGTCCGTATGTCTTGCACCAGCTTTCCCGACTCTCCTTCGCACTTGTTTCCATGAGAGATTTCAATTGACCAGGCGTGGTTCTACGCGGGTCGAGACGCATATGCAAACAGTCCATCTCGAATGCTAATTTGGTGCGTCTTTCGTCCACCGCTGTTTGATTTTCCGGGCAGCCATAATATTTTGCCCAGTGTTTGAGATGGTCGGCTTTTCTTGCTGCGAGCGCCTGCTCTTTAGTGGTTGTTTTGGGATCCAGCTTGTACTTTTCGCAATCAAATTGAAAACGTAAGTCACCATATGTGGTTTTCTCCGGATCGAGACCGTACTTTTTGCAACTGGTTTCGAACTCCTTGCGAAGGCTTCGTACATAGGCTTCCTTATTGACCTTCACATATAGTTCGTTGATAGGCAGATCCGTCGAGATTCCGAATTGCTTGGCGCATCGTCTCACCTCTGCGTCTTGTGCCTCCTGAATATCGGCATCTGATGCGTTGTCCGGAAGATTGTACATAAGAATATCGAGACGGCGGAGTACACCCTGGAGCTCTTTTATCGCGGCCTCTCTTTTCTCCGGGTCGTATCTGTCTTTGACGAGGCGCTTCTCGATTTCAGTCACCTGCTCATTAATCTTCTTGTTTTCGTTGGATATCTGTTCGGCTGTTCGAAGTGGGGTTGTGGAAACTATCGGAGGTTCCGACAGTGTCCGGTCGCCAGTCTTTGGCGGTATTTTAGAGGCGATGTCATTGCGAACCGCATTCATCGATTCGGCGAATCTTCTTCTTCGCGCTTCGGTTTCATCCTTCTCTTGCGGATCGCTTGCCTTCTGGTCCGGCCTCTCATCTTGCTTTTTCGGCTTGTCATCCGGTTTCGGCTCGTCTTTTGCTTTCTCGTCGTCTGCTTCACCGGTCTTTGGGTCGCCTTGAGGCATGGCGCAAAGACAATCGTCTTGTAGGGACGCGAGCGCTCCCATGGCTACGGTCTTGCTCTCGGCATCGCTGTTGGCTCGGAGGTCAAGATCGGGTCTTCTGCTGCTGCCGGAGAGACCGTCACCTTGGCCGGAGGAGATGAGGGACATTCGGAAAATCCTCTTATTGTTGATGATTGAACGGCAGCTGTATCTATGCAATTTCCGAAATAACTTGACAAATTACTATAATATCGAAAGTTATTTTCTTCAGCCGTACCCACGAAGGCATCTCGAGCCTTCTTGTGATACGTGCCCAGTTGCTTATGCCGGTAATGTTATGACCGGTGATTATCTACTCTTGAGGCGCTTCTCTTCTGCAATTGCTTCGAGAAGACTGCGATAATTGTTCGACGTTCTCCCTTTGAAGAGATCATAAGCGGCACGCATCTGATGGGCGCACCGATCAAACGGCATCTTCCCGATCCCGGTTGCTAATCCGGGAATAGCAACCGTCCGGATCTCATCATCATTTTCCTTGTTGAATTTTTCTACCGCGTGCAACACGGCTCGCATGGCAAGAAATGCATTCACCGTGTCGGCGACATCTTGTGGAACTCTCATGGTTGGTGCACATACCAGGTATGGGAATCGATCGTGACGGGTGGGGACGATCTCGGCGAATCCGACCAGAAGCTCGCCATCGTGCTTGCGCTTGATGGTCTCTTGCACGACCGCCTGAATTTTCCAGTCGAGGAGCTCGCTTATGCTCCAGTCGAAACCGCCGTCCATGAAACCGAAACTATTGGCCGGACTGACAAGTGCATCCGCCCGGGTAAGAAGCAAATTGCCTCCGCGAACCTCGACTTCCACTAAGTCTCCGAAGACTCTATTCCAGGCGTCTATCAGTTCCGGATTTTTGTCCCCAAGGATGATCGTTATAGACATTGTTCTGGACTCTCGATTTATGATGAACCGTTTGCATGTCACGTACGTGTTACGCACAGACCTTACACTCTCATCGGGGTTCAGGGAGGGATGACAAAATGCAAAACAACGGAATACCACCAACAGATCTTACTACTTCTAACAATGGGCTGGGCGCCTCAGGCGACCTGAGCGAGTATGTCTTCTCAATCTGGTCGACGGCTACACCTTCCCAACGGCGGACAATCGGCCAAGCCAGGGTCGACAGCCAGCTGTTGCCTGAAGTTTCCGATCTTCTCACCCTGTTGGCACTTGTAGAAAAGAACAGAGGCAAGATCGTGTCCGGCTGAGCGATTTTGCTCGAGGACCAACGATTCAGATTTCAGACTGGGGGCCAAGTCTGTAACGTCTCTGTAACCTGGTTTCTGTAGTTTAAAAGTAGGACGTGACGAAAGGGGCGTTAACATGACTAACAAGATTGGCGATCGACTGTCAATTCCTCATCTGACTCAGAAAAATCTAGCAGACACAGAGTATTTTGAAGGCATAGATCAGCTCAGAGATTGTGCCGACCTTGGCACGCTGATTCGCGGTGAGTCCGCCATTCATGTTATTGGCAGCTGGATCCTCAACTGCTTTAAGGGCGATGAAATGCATTTTCTGGACAAGTTCGTGGCCGAGTTGAACGCGGTATTGTCGTATGAAACACCGGTGTTTCAAGCAAGTAAGGCGATTGATGATTATGCACGCAGCGTGCTCGTCACGTTTGGTCGTCAGCGCAATGTTAGACTGATAAGCTCAGGATGGGTCGAGCTCAACCAACAGAATGGCGACCTGGCAGATCGGCTCCTGTGTGGCGTGTATCAGCTGTCCAATGGTAGACGGGCGGTCGGGTTTTTCCGGGTGATGTAATTGGATGACCTGTCTTGCCTGGCACCACTATTGGTGCTATAGCTCAGGCTCCTCATAAAGTGACTCTGTCATGTCTTCGACTAGCGATCTGTCCGTATCAAGCCTGAAGACTATGTTTGGAAAGCGTTTTTTCAATCTAGCCTTAGCCTGCTGACTAATCTTTGGACATTGCTCAAGCCCAAGCCATGAGAGATTCTCGAGCTTCTCCAATTTTTGCATGCCACGATCGGTGAGCGCGTTGTTGCTTTCCAGGTCTATCGAGCTGGGCTGAAGCTTAACCAGTGTATCCATATCGTCGTCTACCAGGTTGAGGTCCGCGACTGCCAGCCCATAGAGTTTGAGCGGCGTCAGAAGCTTCAACCCCTCGATTGTCACGTGTGTGTTGCTCAAGGTCAAATACTTCATCTTTGGAAAGGATTTTACGATGTGCCTGACGCTTTTGTTGGTTATTCCAGGATCGTAATTGAGGTCCAATCCAATTAGATTTTCTGAGGCGTCGAGCCGCGTCACACCGTTGTCTGTCACCCTGGTACCTCGAAGATCAAGCCATTCCAGCTTTCGCAGTCGGTTGATATGCTCAATGCT
>CAZISK010000586.1:0-5675 GCA_964541355.1 uncultured Candidatus Obscuribacterales bacterium | reverse complement strand
GCCCTTAAGCTAATCAGACACTGGCGCGAGACAGCCGACAAAAGCGCAGATACTAAGGATTGGGAAGAGCTAAAGAAAGCGCTTAACGAAAACCGAATGCCGGGAAGACTACTCTTTGATGAGTGACCTCATTCTGCTGGACACTGGCGTGCTCGGTTTTGTTACCAACCCAAAAGCTTCTGTCAACGACCCGGTTCTAGATTGGCTTGAGCGCCTGCTTAACAATGGGCACAGTCCAATTGTTCCTGAGATAGCAGATTACGAGCTCCGGCGCGAGTTAACTCGAACGAAGTCGCGCAGAGCTATTAACCACTTAGATAGACTTGGTTTCGAGTTTCGATACCTTCCTATAGACACTGCGGCGATGAGACGCGCTGCCGCATTTTGGGCGGCTGCAAGGAATGAAGGTCGTCCCCTTGCACATCAGCATGCACTCGATGGCGACATCATACTGTGTGCTCAAGCAAGGCGCCTTTCGAAATTGAATCCCAGCCGCAAGGTTATCATCGCCACCACAAATGTAAGTCATCTGAGACGGTTTGCACTTGCCGACACTTGGAACAACATTTAGGAACGCCGAGTCGGAACTGAGCTACGGGGACCTACAAATTCCCGCGAATAGCCTGCTCTCTCTCAATCGATTCGAAGAGCGCTTTGAAGTTGCCCTTGCCGAAGCCGTGGGCGCCTTTGCGCTGGATGATTTCGAAGAAGAGGGTCGGTCTGTCTTCGACCGGCTTGGTGAAGATCTGAAGCAAGTAGCCTTCCGATTCGCGGTCGACTAAAATGCCGAGCTTGGCGAGCTCTTCGATGTCCTCGTCGATTTCGCCGACGCGCTCCGGAAGAGCATCGTAGTACGAGCGGGGTACGGTGAGGAACTCAATTCCTCTCTTATGAAGATCAGCAACGGTCGAGATGATGTCGCGCGTGGCAATCGCAATATGCTGAACACCAGGTGCCAGATAATAGTCGAGATACTCTTGAATCTGGGACTTTCTGACGCCGATGGCGGGCTCATTGATCGGCAGCTTGATCGTGCCGGTTTTGTTAGCCATCACCTTTGATACCAGAGCGGAATACTTGGTCGAAATATCTTCCGCATCGAAATATTGATAAACGTAGAAGCCGAATACGTTTTTATAGAAGTCGACCCAATGCTCCATGCGGTCAACTTCAACGTTGCCGACGCAGTGGTCGATCGCGGCCAGACCCACGCCAGCACTTTTGGTGACTTCGATAGGTTTAAACCCAGGAGCAAAGTTGCCTTTGCTGTAATTCTGCCTTTCAACAAATCTGTGAATGGTGTCGCCATAGGTGTGCACTGAAGCGGTAATCATGGAGCCAAATTCGTCTTCGTGTGTAGCCGGCTCTGCGTAGCTCTTGGCACCACGGCTGATGGCAGTCTCATATGCTTTCTGCGTATCGCGGACCCGAAAACCGATAGTCTTCACGCCATCGCCATGCTTGTGAACATGCTCGGCAACTTCTTCGTCAGCGCGCAGCGCACCGGTTAGCACTAAATTAACATTACCCTGACGGAGGACATAAGAGACTCGATCGCGATCACCAGTCTCAAGACCGCGAAATCCAACAATATCAAAGCCGAAACCATGATGATAGTAGTAGCATGCCTGCAAAGCATTGCCTACGAAGAACTCGACATGGTCGAAGCCGTCAATGGAAATCTCCTCGACGACAGCGTTCTGAGTCTTGCTTTCAACAATCTCTTTTACCACCGGCTTAACCCCCGAATGCAAATATTGGGACTTCGGTAGTTAATTGTACGATAGAAGCCGCCTAGTCTCCGGCTTTTTCGAGTTCCTTAAGAAGCGATTTAGCCTTTTCGTTATTAGAATCGCCTTCCAGCACTTTCTTTACTTCTGACAACGCCTCCGTGTCCTGCTTGCATTCATGGTAGGCTTCGGCCAATCCCAATCGAACGGATGCAAGAAGCTGTCCCATTTGATCCATGTGATAGTCGCCGGTCGCGCGTTCTAAATTGCCCACCAATCGCTTGTAGTGCTGAATTGCGCCCTTAGAATCGCCGGCTTTGCGCATCGATTCTGCAAGTTTGAATGTTTGCATGGAGCTGAACTCGTTGACTGAGTGCGCCTTTTTGAAGTGCTCAACCGCCTCTTTGTGTTTTCCAAAGTGGTCCTTTACTTGACCCATCATGAACTGAACGGACGAAATCCCGGAGTACTTCTCATCCAGCTCCTCGAGCATCTTCATTGCTGTCGCTTCATCACCAGCAACAGCTTTTCGCCACGCTTGCAGACAGCCGTCTGCAACAGCCTGCTCCTTCTGCATGTTGATCTGCGATCGCATCATGTCCGAGTCGCCGCCAAGGCCAGGCTGGGTTTGCGAATACTCGACCTGAGGAAGTCCTTCATTTCTCACGGTGCCCCTGCAGGCAGAGAGCGGCGAGACGAAGATCAGCAGTGACAGGATCACAATCGCATCGCGACGACGGTGCGATGTATCTCGGTGTTTTTCAGTCATTGAAAGTAACCTGGTTCTAGTGCTGTAAGACAGAATGCCCGAAACCATCGAGTTCTTGCGACTTTTCGAGACGCGACGCCGACAAGCCGCGGCTCAAGTTTTCCTCGGGCAGCGGCAGTGGCGGATTATCGGTTGTTGTTGATGCCGTGTCCTGTGTGCGGCGGTTGGCATGATCGCCTCGAGCCTTGGCTTGCAGAAAACGAATGCGGTTATTGACCTTAGTAACGAACTT
Organism: uncultured Candidatus Obscuribacterales bacterium; assembly: GCA_964541355.1. Classification (GTDB taxonomy): domain Bacteria; phylum Cyanobacteriota; class Vampirovibrionia; order Obscuribacterales; family Obscuribacteraceae; genus JADYXR01. Next base: position 2,944 of record CAZISK010000586.1, on the reverse strand, counting down.
CGGCGGCACCGCATTATCAAAGACAAGCTCGACCAGAACCTTCGACGCCTGGAAGTAGTGTCCCTGCGCTTCCAGAAGCTCGGAAAGCGCGACTCGCAGCATGAGCTCTTTCGGATTACCGTTCATCAGGTATGTTAGGCGCTTCACCGCCTCTGCAAGGGACTTGGCATCGGGCGAGCAGAGGGTCAACTGGTGATACGCGAGATAGTATGACGGATTGAGCTCGGTGACAGCGAGGAGCTCTCGAACCGCTTCATCATTCTTGCCGGCTAAGCGCAGCGCTTCGGCATATTGATATTTGAGTGGCGCATTGGCAGGATTGTTCTCGCTTGCCGTCCGGGCTTCCTCGACCTTGCTTGTAGCCGATCCTGAGCCGGCTGCTTCCGCAGCAAAAGCTTGATTAGCGACTGCGGCAAGCCACAGACTCAATGCAAGAACCTGGCAATAAATTCGGGAGCGCATCTATGTTTTCTTAAAAACCGAACAGAAAACCGTTGCCTGAAAGGGCTTCGAACTGCGAACTAACAGGGGGTTATAGTTGATCCTTCTCTTATTTGTCAACATGTCGTTACGCCTTTCGAATTGTAAGACAGAAGGTCTCGTCGGAAAGTTGCACGGTCGATTCCACAGTGTGCCCCTCTGAGCTGACGCTGGAACTTACACTCTCAACCGGTTCACCCGCATCTAGCAAAACCTTAAGGATGTCACCACTTTCAACTTTGTCCAGAAAGAGTCTAGTTTTTACAAAATTCATCGGACAGGCAACGCCGCGCAGATCAAGCTCATGTTCAGCCATTAGCCATTATCCTCATCGCACTGAAAACAAGAATCGGGGAAACAGGTGTCTGGAGAGGGGCAAAACCTAACATCTTTGTACTTGACCCATTCCTTTTTGAAGCACTCTCGCGACAATATATAGGTTTTTATAGAAACCAAAACCTCTTCCGGCTGCCGAATGCTGCTCTTGGCGAGGCAATCCAGGCAGTACATGGAGTCGACATTGCCCAACGAGAGGTTAATCACCTGCTTCCTGAGGCAAAGGCGAGCAGCACAAGTCGCGCACTGCAATTGTCCACCTTCGATTAAACAGTCTTCCTCGCCCATTTTTGCTCTTGTGCCTTAGCAGGTGGGAGTCTCGCCGATAACGATTAAACCCAGGAAACCGTGCTGACTATATGCAAGAATTTAAGCAGGAATCGAAGTAAATCAGGTTATCAGGTATTTCTAGAAATTATTGCATCCTGAAGCTATTGGTATCGCCGTTAGTAATGGCGACTGTTGTTTTGCTGCGGCCAGAGCCAGCGTCGTCGCAGATGGCAGCTGACACGACCAAGCCTAGCCCACCAACGAGTATAACCCGCTCACAGAGCGGCTCGCAGGGAAAGAGGGGAGCGGCATCAACAACTCCAGCTAAGACGACAGCGCCTTCGGGCGCGGCATCGACTCCATCCGCTAAGACGACTGCGCCGTCGGCAACGAGCAAACCGACTTCGGCGTCCGCCAGCACACAAGCCACGTCAAAGCAAGGATCTACAGGATCTGCGTCTAAACCTGCTGCAACGGACGGTGGCAAAACAGGCTCTCAGACTGGCAGTCCGAACGCATTGCAGAAGAGCGGACCACCATCGCCCCAGGCAAGTGGAACACCACCACAGCAATACATGCAGCCGCCCAATGGCGTGGCGCCGACCGGACCATATCCGGGTGCGCCCTACGGGCAGTATCCGCCAGGTTATGGGGTTGCACCTCAGAACGCTTATCCGCCTCGACAACGTACACCGTATCCCGGACAGCCGCCCTATGCGGGATATCCGGCTCAAATGCCATACCAGCCGCAATACCCTCAAGGCGCCTATCCGCCGCAGTATCGCCCACCAGCGGGATCCTATCCGCCGGCACAAACAGCTTTTCCACAGCAAGCGGCTCCCGGCGGATATCCGGCAGCCTACCCGCAGCAAGCGGCTCCCGGCGGATATCCGGCAGCCTATCCGCAACAAGCGGTCCCCAGCGGCTATCCAGGCCAACCGGCACAGACAGCCTATCCCAGGCCAACAACACCTGGTGCGTATCCGCAACAAACGACGCCCGGCGCCTATCCGCAACAACCAGCATATCCTCCGCAACCGGCTGCGTATCCACAGCAACCATTGCAGGGCGTTTATCCGCCGCAAACAACAACATTTCCAGCCGGTCAGCCAGCCATGCAACGACCGACAACAGGCAATCTTGGACCAGACAACAAATCGACTCAGAAGGACAATATGTCCGAGTTCTTGAGCCTGGTCGGCGGAGCCAGACAGATGATCACATCTGGAGATTCGGCATTCGCAGTGGACTCGCTGAATAAGGCGGTCACGCTAAGACCTCGCAACCTGTCGGTTTACTTCTATCGTGGGCTCGCTTACGACGAGTCTGGCGATCCTTCGAAAGCGGTGAAAAACTACCTGGAGAGCCTGGATCGCGCGAAGACGGTCGGAATGGACTCTGCAGAACTGCGGATAAATCTAGGTAATTCGTATATGAAACTTGCGTTCAATAAGGACGCAATCATGGAATATAGGCGGGCGATAGAGATTGATCCGAGCAATCGATACGCACATTTGCAGTTAGGGCGCGCCTATTTAGCTGATGGCAAATATGCAAATGCGCTCAAGAGCTTTCGACTATGCGATTCTTTAGGGTTCAACGAAAGATCGCTTCCGTATCTTAAGGCTCTGGCGCTGGCTGCACAAGGCGAGAAGCAGGGTGCGCTTGGCGAACTTGCGCCCCTATTAAGCGAAGAAGCGGAGAAACAGAATCCGGAATTGTTCAAAGCCGCAACGGAACTGAAGGGTGAACTGAAGTAGGTGAGGTCGATCTCGCAATCCCGGACGGAGTAGGGCGCAAGCCTGCTCGATGCCGGCGAGACGCCGGCGCTCTTACTATGGTCTTGACAGTCTGGATG
>CAZISK010000585.1:0-5684 GCA_964541355.1 uncultured Candidatus Obscuribacterales bacterium | reverse complement strand
TTAGCCCATGCCTTCAGCGGCTCCTTCATTTTCAACTAAGTAACTGACAAGCCCCAAAAGTTCACTCGCAGAGCCCCGCCATGGCTATGGCATCGGTTTCTACTACCTCTTTTAGCAGTCTAAATTGAAGACGCAAGCTCCGAGGATTCGAGCAGTCAGACAGCATTGATTGCTGCCGCCGCTCGAACCATCGAAACAAACGTCCGGCGTTCTCAAGGACACTCGAGAACCGACTATCTAGTCATGCCGCGCTCGCGCCCGCCAAATCTTGAGGTTGAAGCGAGCCGCGGAAAGACCGGCACTATCCGCTTCCTGAAGGAAGTAACCCTCGAGTCGCAGGTAGGTTTTCCGGCTCTTGCCGACCTGATCCGGAACGTCGCCGTATTGTTGATCGCGGAGGAATTCCAGGATGTGCCTGTCGAGCACAGCACAGCGAGCCGTCTCTCGAGTGCAGAGCAGGAAGAAGCGCGCTTTGGTCATGCCGATGCCGTGGATGGCTTCCAGCTCTTCGACCGTGACCGTGCGCAGGTTGAAGCCGGCGTTGACGGTGTCCAGCAGGAAGTTTTCCAGGCGATCCCAGCCACCGATGCGCGTCTCGAGGAGCGCGGGGCGGAGCCGTCCCTCGCGGATGAGCGAGCGCAGGCGACCGAACGGGGTCTTGCCTTTGCCGGCGTCGAGTAGTTTGGCGAGCGCGGTCTGCGCGTGCCTGCGGCTCTTGCCGACAGAGAAGCCGCAGTAGAGCCAAAACAGCTGCAACTGCTCGGTTGTGCGCTCAAAGTTAATCAGATTGTCGTCGGTGATGATGGTGACCGGCTCCTCGCTGTAGATCTTTACCATGGCGCATCTCCTGGTTATCGGTATGGGTTTTGTGATACTTCGAGTCCTGTCGTAGCACCGGCTCTGGAGGTGTGCCACCAGAACCGGTGCTCAACTCTTCTCAAACGAACACCGCCAGCGGTGTCACTTAGCCGGAGGAGAGTCGCGCCAATCGACCAACAGGCATTACGGCTGCGCGCCGAGCTTGGAAGCAAGCTGGTTGAGGGTGATGAACTGTCCCTTCGTCCAGCCGTACTTGGAGGCGACCGCGTAGAACTTCTCGATCCGCCCCGGCTCGCCGGGCGTGTTGACCATGAAGTTGCCGATTGCCGGTCCCGAACCGAGGATCATCATACCGCCGTCCGAGGAGGCGGAATCCCCGTCACGTCCGGCGATCACGATCTTGTGCTCGTCGAGATGCTCCCAACCCCAGCGACCGCGGTTCACGTGAATCCAGTAGTGGAAGGTGAGAGGCTTCCCGGGCTGCGGTCGGCGAGCCCATTCTTCGGCGAACACTTCGTAGCTGTGGTTCTCTCCAGTCGAGTACTCGCCCTCGTAAATCAAGTGCGACCCAACGACGTTTTCGGCCTTGACGCCCAGAATGGGCGCAACCGCAATAGCGAGCTCCTGGTCGCCGTTGGTAACAATCACAACCTCGACGCCGGCATCGGTGAGAGCCCGGTTCTCGTCCGGGACGCCCGGGTAGACACGGTCGGCGTACAACGGAGCAAAGGCCGCCACCTGAGCGAGCTTGTCTTCCCTCGTCATACAGACCTGGGAAGGCCAGTAGATGTTGGACCAGAAATCGAGCAAGTCGAGACCTTCGCCGCCGGCTTCCTTTGCCCGCCACGAATCAAGAACCGTGTAGGGGGTCGGGTTGGCAAAGTCAGGCAAGGCCGGCTTGTAGCCGGCGAGGTTGGCAAGCGACCAGGCCGCCCGCGTGAGGTGTGCTGCATTGCGAGGCACAGCGGCCTGACGACCGATCATATGCTTGCGGATCACCTCTTGCTGCTCATCCGTGATGAGGTTGTTATCAGCCCGCCACTTGAAGAAAAACGTGAATATATCCCCAGCAGCCTGGGTCTTATCCACGTCCTTGAGCCAGAAGACCTGGCGACCATGCTCTTTCTCGAAGGCGACCCAGTCGCGGAACGACTTGGAGCGGAAGTACTCGGTGCGCTGGAGAGTGGTGACCTTGGCCAAACGAGCATCTCCGGAATCGGCGCTACCGCCGGAGATTTCATACAAACTCGCCCGAGCTTGTTGCAGGGGCAAACTGATCAGAGGGTTACTCATGAGAGTCCTTTGTGTGCAAATGAGGAAAGAGAGAGGCGCGCTCTTTACACGCGCCCCTCATGGTTTTGACGGGTAGCCCGCCTACGTTCTAAACGTCGGCTGGCTACAGGCGGCAGTGCCACCACCAACGGTTACTTCTTCGCGCCGGTCTCCTCGGTGTACTTGTTCTTCAACCGGATATCCGAGCCGACGAACGGACCCTGCCGAAAGCCGTAGAACACGACCTTGGCGTGGACGTTCTTCTGTGCAGCGATGCGCTCCGACTCGCGGTAGTCCTGGTTGTGGTGCCGCAGGAGCTCGAAGACCCGCGCCTCAATCGAAGGAGATTGCCCGTTAACCGGAACGGGCTGCCCGTCGCCGAGCTCGATCGCCACTTCGAGGTGCTTGTTGTGCTCGGCATCCTCGCTGGTGATCAGCCGGAACGAGTTGAAGATCCTTGCCAATTCAGGGATCTCGAAGCAGATCTTCTCGATGTCCGTCGGCGGGATCTTGCACCCGTAGTAGGATGCAGCCAGGTCGGACCGACCGTAGTGCAGCATCACCGGCAGGTTGGCGATGGCGGGCGGCAGCGACCGCAGGCTGACGCCCTCGGCATCGAGCAGCTCGCACATCTCCGCATAAGTCATCACGAAGCCGTTGTCGTGAATGTTGTACTTGATACGCGGCGAGATGTTGCTGGCCCGGGTGAGCGTGATGATCAGCTCGCCTTCGTCATTGCACTCGACGACGTAGTCCATCTGGTTGTACTGGAAGATGTGCGGCAGGGCGTCCTGCAGCCGTTCCAGCCCCTTGCGCTGCGAGAGCCGCGAGTTGATGCGGCGACGCAGACTCTCGTTGTTGACCATCAGCCGGCGCAGCGCGACGGTGAAGGCGTTCTCGGCCCCGATGTTGATCTCGAGATCGCTTGCGCCGTAGTCCCCATAGACCTCGCGGAACGAGCCCATCAGGTACGTGCGCATGCCCTCGGACATTCCTTCGCCGCCGTAGAAAGCAAGCGCGTGGAACTTCTTCCAGTCGAGCTTCTTCGAATCCGCCAGCATCTTCAGGAAGGGCGGATAGCCGGCGACGACGTACAGGTACTTGTCGCTGCCCATGTCTTCCATGATCCCGACGATCTTGTCGATATCGGGACCGGTTGAGATCAAGAGGCATTCGTCGGAAACCGAGTAGCTGACGAACATACCTGTCGCCCAGGGCCCGAGGGCGAAAGCGTTGACGAACAGAATGTGCTTCTCCTGCCCGACGAACTCGCGCAACGCAATCTGCATGGTCCGCGCCACGGCCGAACGCTCGTCACGCGCCCGCACCCAGCACGTGGGCTTGCCGGTCGAGCCGGACGACTGGTCGATGACCGCGCCCTTCTTCGGGATCCTGCCGCCGCGGCAGAGTTCGTCCATCGTGTACTTCTTGATGAAGTTGCCCTTGTCCATGGGTTTGACCTGCGTGAAGTTCGGCACCCAGCCGTCGAGTGTGACCTCGCAGCCGTTCTTCTGGCAGAAGTCGGCATAAGCGGGGCATTCCCGCTTCGATTTCTCGAAGGTGTACCAGGCCTTCCACTTGCCCATCAGGGTGCGGAAGCCGCCGGTTCCGGGCATGAACAGCAGCTTGTAACCCAGGTCGGTTTTCTCAAGCAGACGCCGCAGGAACGCGGCCACGATCACTATGCTGAAGATCAGAAATTTCCGCATCTTCGGCTCCTTGTCTTGTGTTAGAGGAATGGAACGGAGAGCCGCACATCATCTGAAGTCCGGTGTGCGGCGGGCGATGGTCGCTGTCCCAGCCGGGACAGCAACCAGAGATCGTGTTAGCGGGTAACCCGTCAGTTCACCAGAAGTTCCTCGAGGCTGATCCGGTGAGCAGCGGGCGGAATGTCGCTATGCCCCAACCGGAGCAGCAACCAGAGATCGTGTTCGCGGGTTTCGTTGTCGAAGTGCTCAGCAAGCCGGGCGTGGGCCTTGGCATTGGTGATCACCGAACCAAACGGGTGCAGGTAGACGCCGTGCTTGGTCATCGTGAGCCACAGCCGGGCGAGCATACGACCGGTGTTGTCCCACTCCTCGTGCTTGCCGAACGGACCGGAGATCCACGCCACAGTCCGGGTGCCACTCATGCTGCGCTCGTAAAACCAGCGCACGAACTGGTAGATACCGGGGATGCGGAACAGGTAGTTCTGCTGAACGAACAGCTTCATCAGGAAGCCGGGGAAGCACATGGCGTACGCCGCGAGACCGTCCGCCTTGCGTCGCGCCTCTTCGCGGCTAAACCGAATCCAGCCTCCGACCTCGTTGCGCGCGATCGGATCGGACATGTCGAAGAACATGGTATCGGCGTTGAGGCGCACGACCCACTTCACTTCGGTCGGATCGGTCGAGAACTCGAGCTTGTGCCCGAAGCCATCCGCAATCGCGGACAACTCCTTGAGGACGTGGTCGGCGACCGCCACGTCGTCGTAGGGCAGGCGCGACGTTCGTCGGTCTTTGATCAGCTGCCGGTCTAGCGTCTCCTCCTTGGTGCGCGGGACAAAGGTCAGGCGCGCGAGCGCCTGCAGTCCCACCTTCTTTGGGTCGAGCTGCCGCGACAGGTAATCGACCTTGACGTCGAGACCGTGGTGAGCAGAAGCGACCGACATCATTTCGAGCAGGATGCCGAATCCCGCCATGCAGAACCGCCCGGTCGGATCGGTGTCCGGTAACAGTCGGCTGGGATCGTACAACAGGGTGCAGGAGCCATCATGCTCCGGCTTATACCGCCAGGGCTGGATGTTGTGAGGTGAAGGAGCCCACCTCGCAAAGTCGAGAACGTCCAGCCAGAGTGCGCGTTGGTCCATCGTGCGAAACCCTCCTCAGAGTGCAAGAAAAAACGAACAGTAACAACGCGTGAGAGGACACGAGCTTGAACAGCCAGAAACAGGGTGAAGAGATCTAGAATCGCTGTTTTAGGTCAGGTGCCGTACTCACGCGAAGACAAAAGATGCGATTCAAACTAGCGATTACAACTTGCAAGATCAAAAACGGCAATATCCTCCATAGATACTCAATTACTCACAGGCCTATTGCTTTTGAGGTTTTCTTAGTTTTCTTACATGCTGTAGATTTGAAGAGTTTTACTTTGCTGATACTTCAATAGCAGTTTGGCGAGCTTGCGCTACGAGAGCAACTTGACCGGAGCAAACACCCTTGTGGTTTGCCCTTTTGCTGGTGTTTCCAGAGTTCCTCAAATCCGTACAAAACAAACAAGAAGCGCTCCAGAACAACCTGCCCCGAACCTCTTCAGTTCCGCCGTCGTCAACGAAGAACCAGCACTCCGTCGAGTAAGCATTCGATGAACACGTTCGGCTCGAACTCTTCACCTCTTGTGAGAGTCCGTCTCCAGATCGAAACGGGCGACCCATGGCGTCGCCCGAAGTACGCTTGCGTCGTTTCCGAATTTCTACAAAAGCTCTCTCATCAAAGCACTCATCAACGGCATCGCCTGCACCTTGGCTGAATTTTTCCGTCATCGATATCTGCTACTACTTCTTGTCATTTTTCTCACAACAAGCAAGATGTCGTCGAGCGCAACGACATCTTGAC
>CAZISK010000584.1:3002-5684 GCA_964541355.1 uncultured Candidatus Obscuribacterales bacterium | reverse complement strand
TGGTAACATCATTCGTTTCCTCGATTGATGAAGACAAACATATCATCAGCGCCGATCTCGGCGGAAGTCTGGCTCACGTTTCGATGCTAGAGACGGTCGGTCTGATCACCGCGGCTCAGGCGAAGAAACTCAAAAATGGTCTCGCCATCATCAAAGATCAGTTCGCAAATGGATCCTTTCAACTCACCCAAGACTGTGAAGACGTCCATATGAATGTCGAAGTCAAACTAGAACAACTGATCGGCTCGGACGCAAAGCTTTTGCATACCGCTCGCAGCCGAAACGATCAGATAGCACTCGACATGAGGCTTTACATCATCCAGCAGATAGGAGGGATCTCCTGGTTAGTCGACGAGATGATCGAGACTATTTCGAATAAAGCAGATCAATACAGCGATACCATCATGCCCGGGTACACGCACCTTCAGAATGCGCAGCCCGTCTCGGTCGGACATGCACTCCTGTCCTTTGTCGAGATGCTGAAGCGCGATCTTGAGCGTCTCAAAGACTGCGCTAAGCACACAGATTGTAGTCCGTTAGGCGCGGGAGCTTTGGCAGGCTCGTCGCTGCCAATCCAGCCTGAGCTCTCCGCTAAAGCGCTTGGTTTTTCAAAAACGTTCGACAACTCCATAGACGCGGTCAGCGACAGAGACTTTATTTGCGAATTCATTTTTGTCTGCTCTATGATCGCACTACATCTATCGCAAATTGCGGAAAACCTGATCATCTGGACGACGAAAGAGTTCGGCTTCGTCACTTTCTCAGACGCAGTTACGACAACATCCAGCTTGATGCCTCAAAAGAAGAATCCTGATCCAATCGAGATTGTTCGGGCGAAAGCCGGAGCTGTCTGCGGAGATCTCATGAACGTTCTGATGGTGCTCAAAGCACAGCCCATCGGCTACAACAGAGATCTTCAAGAGACGAAAAAACCTGCGATCAATACAGCAAATGTCATCAGTGATTCACTAAAAGTGCTGACCCTGGCAATCTCCGAGATGACCGTCAACGGCGCAAGCACACTGGAAGCCGCCAGCAATCCTGAGTTATTCGCGACCGACCTGGTCGAGTATCTGGTACTGAAAGGCATGCCGTTCCGCCAAGCTCACGAGACAGTTGCCGAAGTCGTCAGTCTGGCACGAGAGAAATCCCAGAGTTTGAAACATCTAGCTTTGTCACACTATAGACAGATTTCTCCACTGTTTCGCGACGATATCTATGACCTGTATGAACCGGCCGCTTCGGTGGCGCGAAAGACCTCACCGGGAGGCACCGGCTCGCGACAGCCAAAACAAACGAGATATCCGTGCTGATTGATACCAGCACAATGAACAAACGTATTAAGTAACCGACAGAACAATGAGGCGTGTCTTGCGCCCACCGTATTTGAAAGCCGCGCGGCCGGCTGAAGGAGAAAATTCTATGTTGAGCGTATTGCCAGTTTTAAAACACATCAAGGAAAAAGCGATGTCATATGCACATGCGTCCTCCCAACGCATGGCACCACCGGCAGGATCATCGCCACTTCAATATGTTTTAAAGGAAAACATGTTGAGAGGAAAGGACATTCTCGGTATAGCCGATCTGTCCGCCGAAGAGATCCACCTGATCATTCAGACTGCACAGCATCTCAAGAACAACAAGTTCGACGAAACCCAAACTCTTTTTGGCAAAGGTCAAACGCTCGTGATGCTATTCGAAAAGCCGTCGCTCCGCACGAGAGTGACGTTCGAAGCCGGTATGACGCAGCTTGGCGGCCATGCCATTTACATGGAAGGTCAATTAGGGGTTCGCGAACCGGTAAGCGATGTAGCGAAGAACCTCGATCGTTGGGTCGATGGAATCATGGCAAGAACATTCGAGCACGACACGCTGGAAGTGCTGGCCGGCAATGCCAAGATTCCGGTCATCAACGGGCTGAGCGATCTCGAGCATCCCTGCCAGGCGCTTGCCGATTTCCAAACAATACTCCAACACAAAGGCAGCTTCGAAGGACTGAAACTAGCATTCATCGGCGACGGCAACAACGTTGCTAACTCCCTTATGCTTCTAGCCGCCAAGGTTGGTACCGACTTTTCAATCGGCTGTCCGAAAGGATTCGAGCCGAATCAAGAAGTCTGGCAAACAGCTCTGGAAGCAGCTCAAAAAACAGGCGCTACATTGACTATTAACTACGATCCGCTTGAGGCTGCTTTAAACGCGGATGTGGTCTATACAGACGTCTGGGTCTCGATGGGTCAGGAGAGCGAAGAAAACGAGAAAATCCTCGCCTTCAAAGACTTCCAGGTTACTTCGAAGACTCTGGACTACGCAAAACCGGACAGCATATTTATGCATTGCTTACCGGCTCACCGTGGTGAAGAGGTGGAGAGCAAGGTTATCGATGGACCGCAGTCGGTGGTCTACGACCAGGCTGAGAATAGATTGCATGCTCAAAAAGCGATACTGTCTTTGGTGCTCTGATCTCTAGGAGGGGCGTTGCGCTCGGGCTTTTATATGCCGGCGAGACGCCGGCGCTCCCAGTGAAGCGTCGCTTCTAAAGCTAGTCCTCAGCGGTTGGACCTCTCGAACGCACCGACTTTATGCTTTATGGATCAGGTTTCGCGTTACTGGAGTTGCACTTCACAAATAGGTTCTCGCGTTATTGGAGTTGCGCTTCACACAATAGGTTCTCGCGTTATT
>CAZISK010000584.1:0-2902 GCA_964541355.1 uncultured Candidatus Obscuribacterales bacterium | reverse complement strand
CTCGCGTTATTGGAGTTGCGCTTCACACAATAGGTTCTCGCGTTATTGGAGTTGCGCTTCACACAATAGGTTCTCGCGTTATTGGAGTTGCACTTCACACAATAGGTTCTCGCGTTACTGGAGTTGCGCTTCACACAATAGGTTCCCGTTTATTGACTTCCCGATTATGGATCAGTTTTTTCAGTTTTTTTGACATTACACTTCTTGGACGATGAGGCACTTCATTTTAGATTATTGCGGTAAGGAGGCTCTAATGGTAAGTCTGAAGAATACGATCGACAACGGCATTGCAGTGGAAAAAAGCATCACGGTCAACGACCGCGAACAATCTTCTGCGCCGTCGCTTCGGAAAGGACAAAACATAGACCATTTCGCCGTCAAGAAGTGTAGAACCAAGATTGGCGTGGCAGGAGCCTCCGGCTATGCCGGTCAAGAGTTGATAAGGTTACTTGCGCAACACCCACAGGTGGAGCTGGTTGCACTCGCATCCAACTCCGGCAACGGCGACAGCTTTGCCGGCAGCTTCCCTGGGTTTCGCGACTTTGTTGATGCGGTGCTTTGTCCGGTAGACATCGAGTATCTGGCAGAGGTAAGCGACCTGGTATTTCTGGCTCTGCCTCATGGAATAGCCACTACCCTTGTTTCCACGCCAGTTCTTTCGAAAACAAAAATCATCGACCTGAGTGGAGATTTCAGAGTCAAAGAAAATTCGGCTGACGAATTCGAAGGTGACAACGAGATCAAGAATCAAGCAGTCTATGGACTGTGCGAATTCAACAGGAGTCAAATAAAGCATAACCGGTTGATCGCTAATCCGGGCTGCTATGCCACAGCAGCAAATCTGGCTCTTGCACCATTGATCGAAATCGGCGCAATTTTCCCGGACTCAATTATTATTGACGGAAAATCAGGCGTGTCCGGTGCAGGACGTGGTTTGTCACTAAAGACGCAGTACAACGAATGCAATGAATCAATGACGGCCTATCAGCTTCCAATTCATCGTCATACACCTGAGATTGAAGCAACCTTGGGGCAGTTCACCACCAGCGATGTCATAACGACTTTCGCTGCCCATCTCGTACCTACCAACAGAGGTATTTTGCTTACCGCCTATGCCAACTTGATTGACAAGATTTCAGTGGAGGAGGTGAGAACAATTTTTGAAGAATTCTATCTAGATGAGCCCTTCATTCGCATCATGCCGGGCTCCACATACCCAGAAACACGATGGGTGAAAGGCTCGAACTTCTGCGACATCGGCTTTGCAGTAGATGAGCGTGCCAGGCGAATAGTGGTCGTCAGTGCAATCGACAATTTAGGAAAAGGCGCTGCCGGCCAAGCCGTACAAAATATGAACATCCTTATGGGTATCGACGAAACAACTGGTCTGAGGCAAATTCCTACGTTCTTGTAGCGAATCCGGAGATCAAAAGGGGGTAGATCAAAATGAAAATCGTATCTGGTGGCGTAACCGTCCCGAAGGGTTTTAGAGCGGCCGGAGCACATGTAGGGCTCAAGCGTAAGCGCAAAGATCTGGCCATCCTTTTGAGCGATGTTGGTGCGACCGTAGCCGGTGTATTTACTACCAATGTAGTTAAGGGCGCACCTGTAGTGTGGACGCAGAAGGTGATCTCGAACGGTTCGCCGATTCGTGCAGTTGTGGTCAACAGCGGACATGCCAACTCCTGCACAGGACCGCAAGGATATGAGCACTGCGTACAAATGGCTGAGGCTGCCGCGACAGCGCTTGGAGTTTCACCCGAAGATGTGGCTGTGGCCTCTACAGGCTACATCGGGATACAGATTCCGATAGACAAAATTGTCGCTGGTATGCCGGTGGTTGCCTCCCTTCTCGATAGCTCACTAAATGCAGGGACTCAAGCGGCGGAAGCTATTCGCACAACCGACCAATTCACGAAGGAGATTGCCGTTCAATTCGAGCTTGACGACAAGATTGTAAACGTCGGAGGAATGGCAAAAGGTTCGGGGATGGTACATCCGAACATGGCTACGATGCTGGCTTTCGTAACAAGTGACATAGACATTTCGAAAGACCTTCTAGCGGCTGCACTCAAGGAAAGCGTTGCCACCACATACAATATGATCTCCGTCGACGGAGACACCAGCACCAACGATATGGCGCTAGCGCTATGCAATGGATTGGCAGGCAACAAGCCTATTCTCGGAAAAGACGCTGAAGGCTATAAGCTTTTCGTACAAGCGCTCCACACCGTAAATGAGCATCTGGCAAAGGCAGTCGCTCGCGATGGCGAAGGTGCTACCAAATTTGTCGAAGTATCCATTGTCGGTGGTGAGTGTGCTGAAGATGCCCAAAAACTAGCTAAGTCTGTCATATCATCCAGCCTCGTAAAGACGGCTTTGTTCGGACAAGACGCAAACTGGGGACGAATAATGGCTGCGCTTGGTACGGGTGGCGTGCTGTTTGATCCGGCAAGACTCTCGATAGGATTCGAGAGCGAAGCAGGTGAGCTGGCTCTTATGAAGTGCGGGACACCCTTATTGTTCGATTCACAGGCGGCTCAAAAAGTACTAAGTGAGAAAGACATACGCATCAACATCGATCTGATGGCGGGTGAATCGGCAGCTCGAGCCTGGGGATGCGACCTCACCTACGACTACGTCAGAATCAACGGTGCATATCGACCTTAATGAGATGCCTTTGAGTTTGATAGACCGAAACAGTACCAAGGAAAGGTACGATCATCGAAGCGGAGATCACTCGAAACAGGCATGTCTACTGGGCGCCGGCATCGAGCCAGGAATGCAAATTCCAAGTTGGGATACCGCAGCGGAAGAGGGATACAACAAGTTTTTATAGGGCTAAGAGAATGTGTATTAATCAGACAAAACAAACGACAATGAACGCTACAGTAAAAAGCAA
>CAZISK010000583.1:0-5687 GCA_964541355.1 uncultured Candidatus Obscuribacterales bacterium | reverse complement strand
AACCAGCTTAGTTGCACTATGTTCTGCAAACGGTCTCCAGAAGACAGATTCGAACGTTTTGGAATGAATGCCTACAGTGAGCTTGAGCAAACTAAGGAGAGGACCGGCTCAACGCCGGTCCTCTCCTTCACGTTCTTACACGGCTTGCCGGACCTCCTTTAATGCGGTTCCTAAGCGCGGTTGGCCTCCGCGTTCAGGCCGAAGCTACCGGGGGTGACCCGCAGGTCCTCGATCTCGATGCGGGCGACTGCATCGAGCTGCGCGCGCGTCAGCTCGGCTGGGCGCAAGTTGACTGCGAAATCGGTCCCGCCGTTCCAGGACAGGGCCAGCTCGCCGCCGCCCACCCAGTTCCAGAACTTCTTGCCCTCGCACGTGTTGTACCCGCGCCAGTCAATGCGGTCCGGCGACCTCAGACCGCCGTCCGGGAGCACCACCCAGAAGTCGCAGTTCCCAAAATTTTCCATCCGGCGGAAGTGTCCACCGAAGTTGATGACCACCTTCCCCGCCGTGCGGTCCTGGTGTAGCTGCTGCGCCTCCCTGGTGTCACCCCGCAGCCTCTGAGTGAGCCGCTCGGCGCAATCCGTCCATTCCTCCAGGTCGAAGGTGATCATTGTCTCAGGAAGCAGGTCCTTTTGGAAGAAGGATCGCAGTTGCCATTGCAAACTGTGGGGCAGGCAGTCTGCGAACGGCTCGGACTGGGCCGCACGCATCTCGGTCGTCATTGCGGTGAAGCGGGCCTTCAGCCCGTCTCGCTTCACTCTGTCGGTGTCGGATGGGCGGGCGACACTGGACCGCTTGTCCAGCACGACCCAGACCCCGTTGGTGATCTCATGGTTCAGCGAATCGCCCGTCTGCCAGGCGACGTTGATGACCAGTGAATCCTCCCGGATCTCCACGAGTTCTCCCTTTACCGTCGTTGTGAAGGACAGGTCGGCGTTGGGGTCAGTGGGCTCGTCGAGCTGCTGCAGCTCGACGATGCGGCCGACCCATTCCGCAGGAACCTCGCGCCAGGGTGCTTTGCCCTGTGCGATGTACTTCTCGGGAGCCTTCGCCGCGTCCGTCAGCTCCCAGCGTTTCCACGGCGTGGCGACCGGTTGCCCGTCGCAGTTCTCCACCACCCGCATCCGGGATACTCCGCTCGAGACGATGGCGTCGCCTGGGCGCAGCGCCCACAGCGAGTCATCGTTGCCGTCGGCCAGATTCAGCGGCTCACCCTGGAGCTTGTTGACGCGGATGCCGAGCCGCTCTGGGCCGATCTGCCACCGGACGATGAAGGTATTCGGCTCCTTGTCTTCCGCGGTGTGTAAGACGAATCGGTCGCCGACCTTCCCAGCGGCGGCTGACACCACCTCGGTAGCGCACTGTCCGAAGCCGACGAACGGGATGGAGGGCGGCTGTTCGCCCCAGCCGATCTGTAATCCGATGCCGACCGGCAATGCCACCACGGGCAGTCCCGGGGAAAAGGCGTCAGTCGAGTGCCGGTACAGGCGGACGGATCCGGTGATCCGATCCGGGACAGCATCCTGGGCAGCGCGGAGCGCCTCCGTGTTTTCGAATTTCGACCACACCTCGGCTACCGGCGTCCCCAAGCGCTCATCGAGGTACACCGCGTAGCAAGCGGTTTTCCACCCGCCCTCGAACTTCACCTTGAGCAGGTCGCCCGGACGCATCTCGACGATGGCATCGGTCCACCCGCCGATTCGCCCGGCTTTGCCCCGTGCGCCGTGACCGCTCACGTGGGTTAATGGCGACCCCTTTAGAGTGGTGATGGTCCCGTAAGTATTCTTGGTGTAGCAGCCGCAGGTGTTGATCCTGAGCAGGACGTTATCGGTCGCCACTGAATCCCACTCCAGGGTGTAAGATGGCCGTAACTGTTTGGTCGAGCCAGGCTGCGGCTCGATCTTGCGGACCCGGCAGTCGATGATCTTTCCGTCTACCACAGACGGCGGCAGATTCCGGTCCAGGACCACCCTCTCGAAGTGCCGCCCCCGACCCTCTTCGCCGAGGAGCATGATCAGACCGAAACGGTTGTCTTTTTGCACGGGAAACCCCTCAACGATCCGCATGCCAGTGAAGCTGAACGTACGCATCTTTGTCTCCTCTTCTAGAGGTTAAGCACCGCAGCCCGATGCAAAGGCTGTGTGCTGATGCTGACCGGAACCTTTTTCCGGACAGTAGTGCTCCCAGCAGGATTTGAACCTGCATCCTCCTGATACCGTGAACGGTACCAGGCGCTCTGCCGATTGAGCTATGAGACCTTTGAGTCGCTTTTGCCGCGTTTAAAGTTAGTTCATCAAGGTAATTGTGATTCATCTTCGGACTGCACTAGCACCGCGTACGGTGCTTCGTTCTAAAGCGTCTGTTGCTGTTAAATTGCTTTGTGAGCGGTTTCTTCGTGAAGCTGGGGTGGATTCAACTGGTTTGCATTTGCAGTGTGCGCCATTGCAGTTCTTTTGTGCAAGTAGAATCCAGCCAGCCATTTGTTGGCGGAGGTTTCGGAGCGAAAGTGTCTCAGGGACAGTGAAAGTGTCCCCAAAAGGGGTCTATTTTGGGTGAGTTGAGAATTTCTCTTATCGACAACGACATGGTGCAACTACGCAAAAAAACTTCGGATGTCTGGCTGAAATGGGTTCGGAGAACTCGCATCCTGGTTTTACGGTAGTATCATTCAGGCTTTCGGGAAACTCAACTCACGAGCTCTAATCGCGGTTTCCCAATAATATCGTTGCTGCCATCATCAACGATACCAATACGGGGGAGTCCGCAAAATAGTTCTTGGTGCCGATAGATTAACAGCATGGGCTAGCTGACGTCCGCTTGGGTGCAGTGCAAAAAGTCGCCTTTGACAGGCATTTGATATTACTCTTGACAATATGGAGATGCAGCCATTGGTCGAAGGCTTGGCGTTTGGCTGCAATAAGATCGAAAGCTAAAATTAAATGCTTGTTGTCTGCATTCTGGATCGGTGAAGTTTCTCAATCTAACCCTACTGTGCATTTACACAGTAGGGTCTATAAATTAGCTGTTGTCCGAGAGTGATAAGTTGAGCGAAGTAGAAATTGTCATATGCGGCTAAAAGCCCTTGCTCTCAAGGATCTTCTTTTGCAACTGTTAGACATCAAATGACGCGGCGTCATTCAGGGGTTCCATATAGGCAAATCAGGCATTCTCCGAGCCATCCCGCCTTCACCTTCAACACCCAGAGCCTGGGAAGACCTAGTCCGCCGTGTGATTGAGCATTCGTGGGGGCACCGTTTTCGATACCACATCTCTCAGGCAGAGACCTAGCACTCGTCGTGCCTGGTCGCTGTCCAATTGACTTGGAGGTTCTATGTCGCGCACTGTCTATGTCATGTCATTTGTTTGCCTGGCGCTGGTTCTTATCGTCATCGGAACCCGCAGGGTGCCTCCTGCTGTGGAGCCCGTCTGGATCGCGCCGTCCGTGTCCGAAACGCCTGCTCAGGTAGCCGAGCCTGCTCTCGAATTGGTTCGTGAGTTCGTCAAACTGAAAGCATCTCTGGCTGATTACGAGTTGTCAGAAAAGCAACGAAGAGGGGTGTGGAACTCGGCCTACGAAAAGCACGAAGAGCAACAGAAGGTCGTATCCAAATTGACGGTGCAACTGCAGGAAGAAGTCATCGGCGCCTGCAAGAGTACTGACGACGTTCTGTCGGTGTTTGCACCTGTGTACGAAAAGCGGGCTCTTCTTATTGCTGAGCAGAAAAAGTGGGACGAATTGATCGCAGCTGCCAACAAATCGGGAGAACCCTATCTGCAGGCAAATTCGGCAAAGCACGAAGCGCTTCATCTGCTTCGTAGGTGTTCTGAGCGAATGCGCTCGGAGGTGGTCACTAACCTTCTAATGGAGGGCATCGACAGCAATCAACTCGAAGTAGTCGGTGATGCGGCCCTGATTGTCGCGAAGGAGTTGCAGAACTCTTTTGCCGGCGAGGAGAAGATCGTCAAAGCCGTGAAGGACTACGAGGAGGCGAACGAGAACTTCCTTAATTGCTTGAAAGATGCTCGGGCACTTGGAGTTGAGTACGCCAAGGTGAAAGGAGTCAAAGACCGTCTTTCGAAGAGCGAGGAACGGCTGCAAAATCTCCTCGCGCAGCCGTTTTCGAATGATCTCAAAGACGAGCTCGAAGCGGCTCGTGCAGAAGCCCGAGAATGCGCCTCGATTGCGGACAGCTACAATGCTGCCTACAAGAAGCACATCGAAGCGCGCACCAAGCTTTTTAGTGCGAGACTCGTTCGCGCGGCTTCCTTCGATACAGTTGTGGATGCGCTGCAATAGTCGTTGATGACTGGGACTCGGAGTGACACCCATACCACTCCGAGGCCGCGGTCTGCTCCACCGCTCCATGGCTAGTAGTCCCGCTCTTGTTCGAGAACGAGGCGGGCATCGTATCTGATACCACACATCCTTTTGCACAGCGGCTGAAAGTTCCAGACCGCTGTTGCGTCCACGGGAGGTCCCATGTCAAGAAAGAGTTGGTTCGCATTGGCGGTCGTTGGTCTGACCGCGATTTCCGCCATCGCCGTCATGAAAATCGGAACGGCACCCGGGGAGGCGCCAGCAAGCACTTCCTCGACACCGACGAACAGCCCTCCCGCCCCGAAAACGGCCGAAGGGGTGGCGAAACCGCTCATCGAGATTGTCGCCGAGCTGGGCATGCTGCGTACTGCCGTGGTCAAGGCAGAAGCTGCCGAAAAGCAGTCCTCGGAGCAGTACGGCGTTATCTACGACCGGTACGATGCACATCACGTTGATGAGAACAAGGCATACGGGCGTGTTGCCGTGGAGACCGCGCGGGCCTTCCAGAGCACCGATCCTGTGGCAACGGCCTTTGCACCGGTGTACGCGGCGAAGGCACAACTCGATACCGTCAGGAGGGAACAGGAGGCTCTCTACAAGGACTTAGACAAGGGTGCAGCGGTCTGGCAGGAGGCCAAGGAGGCCACCGGAAACGCGATGAGAGCCTTCTCCCGCTGCGAAGAGCGCCTGGAGACAGCGGCGAGAAGACTTCTCCTCGAAGACGTCAGGAGTAGTGAAACGGAGCTGTACAGCGACGCTTTGCTCCTTGTCGTTAAGGAGCTGGCAAAGAGCGCTGGCAATCCGGAGGCGATCGCCGACGCGTTGAAGGACTATGAGGCGGCGCACGCAAGCTTCCTTGGTTGCGTGAAAAAGGCCCGGGAAACAGCGGTCGAAGACGCCAAGTTTGATGAGGTCCGACGACGCGGATGGAGGCTTGAGGATAAGATGACCAAGCTTCTCAAGCAGCCGTTTTCCAAAGACCTCGAGCCCGAACTCGAAGAGGCCCGGAAGGAAGGACGCGATCTAGCGTCGTTCGCTGACCAGATCAAGGCAGTCGGCAATGCGGAGTCTTCTGCTCACCTCGATGCGAAGGAGGCGCAAGAGACGCGGAAGTTGTCGTTCTACAAATTCGTCCAGGCGCTGCGGTAAGCGACATTAGTCGCCGGTTGTCCCTGTGAAGAAGCGATACCGAATGTGCTAGCGCTTCTTTCTGGAATCCATGCCGGCAGAGGTGTCCGAGAGCAGGATGAATGAGGAACTCATTGGCTGCTGCAAGCAGTCCTTGAGTAACTCATTCATCAGTTCTTTTCGGACACTTCTGTCAGCAATTTAATCTACGAAAGCAAATAGTAAAAATTCTTACTGCAAG
>CAZISK010000582.1:0-5705 GCA_964541355.1 uncultured Candidatus Obscuribacterales bacterium | reverse complement strand
CGTCTTTTCCTTTTAGATGTGCCAGGAGCGTATCTTGAGAGAGTGGTGCTTCTCGATCTACATATTCGATTTCGGCGTGTTCGATGAGTTTTTCGTGCAAACTCTGCAATAGTTTGCCAAGAACGAGAACCTTTGCTTTCACACCATCTCACCTTGCATCGCGGGCTGTATATTCATGTGCTCTTCCAGGGTTTTGACGAGAGCTTTCAGCTCCGCAGCAGTTCGATTTTCGTCCCATCCCATGACGGCTTGAACGCATCTCGCCACCTTCGAAGCGGCCTCCAGGCACTGCCCCTGGTGAATGAGACCGAGGCGCATGCGGCGGAAGAGTATGTCTTCAAGCGATTGCGCCATCTCGTGCTTAACGCCATATACGACCTCGGCCATAATTTGCGGGAAGTCGGGACAAATTCGTTTAAGCAGGAAGCTGTCCCCTTCCACTATTTCGATCACCTTCATTGCATCTTTTCCGTAGCTCGAAATCAGGTGATCGATTGTAGCCGGCTCAATCGAATTCTTTCGAGCGCGGGTTGATATCTCGGCTGTCGCGGTCAAATAGTCTTCTTTGCTTTGCCAGCCGCCCAGCATTATCGATTCTGTTCCGGCCGGTTGCAGATCGTCCACAACCTGCTTTGGCAGTTTTGGTACGACTTTGTCGACGGCGTGTTCCGCCAGCATCCTGTAGTTGGTCAGCTTTCCGCCAATCAATCCGACGATGCCACCCTTGCCTTCGAAAAGCTCGTGTTCGCGTGAGAGATTTTTCGTGCTCTTCTGATCGCCTTCCCCGATTACTTCTCCGACCAGGGGACGAAGTCCCGCCCAGGCTGCGATTACGTCGTTGCGAGTGATCTTGCGATCTTCGCGGCCGTAACTGTTGAGCACGTCGAGCAGATAGCGAATCTCGTCTTCGGTAGCGACGGGGTTATCGAGCGAGCCACTATAGTTGGTATCTGTCGTACCAACCATAAGAGCGCGTTGCCAGGGCACCACAAAGACGTACCTGCCGTCATCGGTGGGTAAAAAGAGGGCGGTGCTGGTTTCAAAGGCTGAGCTGGGAAGCATTATATGCGTGCCTTTGGCCGGTGAGACTTGAGAATTCCAGTTTTTGTCCAGCTGTTTCATGAGACCGTCCGACCAGACGCCGGTGGCGTTGATGCAGCTCCGGCATTGAATCGTGAGGTTCTGTCCGCTCGAGCGATCACGACATTCGATTGCGGATATCTGATTGTTTTCAAAATGAAAGCCCTGGGCGACAACGTAATTGATTATGGTCGCGCCATGACTCTGCGCCGATTTCAGAACCTCGAGCACCAGACGGGTATCGTTGGTGATGCAATCGTGGAAGTGCAGACCGCCGGAAACCTTATTCGACGAAAGCGAAGGACATGCCCCGAGGACATCTTTCTGGGCCAGCCGCTTGTGCTTGCGAGTCCCCTTGACATTGGAGGACAAGAGGTCGTACAGGGTCAAGCCTGCTTCGGCTTTCAGTCCAAACAGTTTGCCTTTGTTCGATATTGGCAGAATAAATGAGAAGTCCTTGACAAGGTGTGGTGCTAGCTGTTCGAGTAGCGCGCGTTCATGACACAACTCTCTTGTCAAGCGAAACTGAAACTGCTCTAGATATCGGAGCCCGCCGTGAATGAGCTTGGTCGTCTTGCTGGAAGTTCCGGAGGAGAAGTCCGCCTTATCTATAAGGATTACGGACATACCTCGGCAAGCGGCATTTTGCGCGATTCCAGCGCCGACAATACCTCCGCCGATTATGGCGACGTCGAAAGTGGTTGATGTTGCAGCTTGAAGAGCTGCGTTTCTGCTTTGCATATGCTTAGGATTCGATTAACTAGAACAGTAGTGACCACATATTAATAACCAACATTTTTACCTTGTGTTTTTCTAATCCATGCCTCCGTCGACTAGAAGTGCCTCCTTACATGGGACTATTTTTGTCAGATTGTGCCTCCTAGCAACCTTATTTTTTGTCCATATTGCTTGAAAGGCATGTAAAACAGCAGGAAAATTAAACGCTGATTGCCGTATGCTTGGCGATTGTACTCGGTCTTGTGATTGAGCGCATTGAGTTTAGAGCCGTCTGGACGAGCCTGAAGCGCAGCTGAGTACACAGCAACTATAAAGGAACACTTCAGCAATAGATGTGGGAAAACATGATTAAAAGCCGTAAGCAAGGTGTTGTTGGATTGGCTGCATTGATACTCGCAGCTGGCACTACAAATGGTGCTTTCGCGCAGGTTGAAGAGTTGGAGCCGAAACCGCTGACTCCGATTGTGCGTAGACCGGCGACTGCCAAACCTCAAGCCGCAAGGAAACCAACCGGTTCACTCGGCAGTGCGAGATTGCAGGAAGTGAAGCCCGAGCAGGTTAAAGAGGTGCTCAAGTACGCCGAGCTGCCGCAAACGCAGGAAAACGAAGACAAAATCAGGAAACTGGATAGTCAGGCAGATGAATTTTTCAGGCAAGGTCGTGTCAACGATGCCCTGCTGCGTTGGCAGGAAGCATATGGACTCTCCATCGAGATGAAGTATTCGGTCGGTCAGGGACGTGCTTTGACTGGACTATGTAAGGTCTATCTGACTCAGGGCAAGTGGGTGAAAGCCCGGCACCTTGGTGAGAATGCCGTGGAAGTGTTGTCCGGCATCAACGATCAGACCAACCTCGGTCGTGCCCGAGTCTGTTTGGCTCAAGCATACTTTGGTCTGGACAACCCAATTTGGGCTATTAAACAGCTCGAGCTGGCTATGAAACATTTGATCGATCAGCCTAAGACTGACCCTCTGGAAGCTTGCAATCTTATGAGGTTGGCTGGTGGACTGCTCTTGCAGGGCGGTAAGGTGGTTGAGGCGGTTCGATTCCTTCAGGAATCCGCTCGCTACAGTGAAGAAGCGAAAGATTTTCCCGGCGCTCTAATCATGCGCACAAAGCTGGCGTCGCTGATGGACGAGGTCGGTTTTTACGTGGCAGCCAAAGAAGAGGCTGAAAAGGCCGTCGCTCTGGCGAAACGTACAGAGAACGATCGAGCGATGATCAGTGCGTTGTCGTCACTTGCCAACACGCAGTATGTGTTAGGTGAGTACTGCGAAGCTGCCGCCAGCTATCTCCAGGCTTACACTCTCGCCGGAAAGATGGACGAGAAGGTGCTTACCAGGGACGGTCGGTCCAACCTACTCATGGGATATGCATTCACGCTTATAGCGACAGGCGAGAGTGAGCGCGCCGAGAAGCTCTTGGAGGGGGTAATCCCATACTTCGAGCGTGAATCGAAGCACTATCAGCACACTGAATGCCTTAACGCAATCGGAATCCTGGTATACAACCGGGGCGAGCCGTACAAGGCGCTTCCATATTTCCAAAGAGCGCTCGATTCGCAGAATATGATCAAGCCTGTACAGCCTAAGATGCAATACATGCTCTATCAAAACATTGCGGCGGCTGAGTTTGCAGGTGGAAAGTATCGCGAAGCGGCGGCTCACTTGCGCTCAATTTTGCCGGTCCTCGAAAAGGAGAAGAATGGAAAACATGCGCTGCCGCTGATAAAGCTGCACACGCTGGTATCGCTGGCGGAGTGTTGTCTGAAGATGTCGGAGCCAGATAAGGCGAAAGAGATTGCAGATCAGGCGCTCATTATCGGCAAGCAATACGCGGATGACGCAGCGCTCTGGCGCATATACACTGTGCTCGCTCAGTTGGAGCTGACTCACCGTGAAAACGACAAGGCCAAGTCCGATCTGGAAAATGCGCTATCGCACTTCCGCTCCCCTCAAGCAGGCAATTTCCCGTCTGTGGAGCACTTGCAATTCGTCAGCTCGCGTAAGTCGCTCGGTCAGCAGCTCATCGCTCTGGTCGCCTCGCAGGGGATGACCGAGAAAGCTCTTCTTGCAGCTGAACAGCTCAAGGAAGAACAGATAATTCAAACCTGGATCAGAAAGGGAGTTCCTGTAAAGGCTGAAGATAAAGATGTATACATCGATCTAGTCAATCAACGAGCACACCTTCATGCGGCAGAAAACACCTCGACGCCAGACAAGCTGACGAAGGAATGGGCCGGATGGTTGTCTCGATTCTCCGATCTGGCTCAACGGAACAAGACGCTTGCGCGGCTTGTGGCGCCATATCCGACCTCCGTCGAAGATATCATCAACGGGGTGAGAAAGAAGAAAGTAACAGTTGTCGAATATCTTGTCGGCGACAAGTCTAGTGTCGCGTTCACTATCGACCCTATTGGCCGAATCTCCGCGACAGTTCTGCCTGTTGGTCAAGAAAAGCTAGCTGGACAGATCGCGACCGTAATCAATAACTCAGGAGCGGAATTGCCGGGCGAAGCTGAGGGAAATGACAGACTTGTTCTTCAATCCCTCTACAAAGAGCTTCTTCCAGCGTCGGTACTTAACTTCTTGCCGAGCACCGCGGACAAGCAGATTGTCATAGTACCGGATTCGGTGCTGTTCAATCTTCCTTTCGCTGCGCTGATCGATGATCAAGGCAAGTACTTTGTCGAAAACCACCTGGTAAGCCTGGCAACATCGATTGGTGTCGTTCTGGACGGACAGGTGTCTGCCGGCAACAAAATGAGCGTCCTTGTCGCGCTGAACAGTAATCCAGAAGAACAGAGCCAGTCCAGTCAAATTCTCAATGCTGTAGATCCAGAGCCGGTATCGACTCTATCGGTCCAGACCTCTGATTTGCAGGAGCTACAGAGAGTTTCGCAGGATAAAACCGTCCTGCACGTTGCTAGCGCTATCCCCTTGACTGGTGAGAATCCGGTTAAGGCGAAGCTGCCATTTGCTCCCGGGGAAGCCACTAAAGACAATACCACCGGCGGACTGTTCCAGCTGTCCATGCCAAATGATCTGGTTGTCTTCAGCGGCACGTCGATCAACGGTAGTGACCAAAACGGCAAAGCCGTTCAGGTAGTCAGCCGCGGTCTCGGATACGCTGGAGCGCGCAACGTGATGATGACCTTGTGGAACGAGCCAAGTGATACCAAGAACGCGGAAATTGGCAACTTTTACAAGAACAAGAAGCGTGGGATGAACGATGCTCAATCCCTGCGTCAGGCCCAGTTGCTTGCCCTGTCGGCGGACCGCAATCCCAAGGTCTGGGCCGCATTCCAGCTCCTCGGCGCCGGTATGTAATCTCCGCCACCTTGCCTGCCATAGAATCCGGTTAACGCCTCCGAAGCAACCTTGACTCGGATCAGGGTTGCTGTGCTGTGCTGTGAATTGAGACCGTGTGCAGATGCGGGTCTTAATCGAGTAGGCGTAAAAGATTACATATCTATTTTCTATACACGACTTCTTGTTATGCCGTGTTCAGCGCTTCTTGCTCAAGTTGAGGGGCTGCTTGGCATTCTTGTTTTCAAGAAGCGAGTAATGTATGCCATGGGGTACAATATCGGCTTCGTTATTAATCGTTGTAGTCAAGTGGTACTGGCTTACCAGTAAGCAAGGAATTAGAGGTTCTCCCATGCAGCGCTCGCACTTTTCTCAACCCTCTTCGAGAGTTAGTAAGACAAGCTGGCTCAGTCTTCTTTTGTCGACGCAGCTGCTCATCTCGAGCTTTGGTTTGCAATTGCCTGTGGTGGCGGCTGACAATGGCTTGTTAGATTCGGAGTTTACCTCTGTTTACGGCTGTAATGCTGGAACTGAGGCTATCGACCTGTTGTACGATTCTGCGACTACCAAGGCTGAGCA
>CAZISK010000581.1:0-5710 GCA_964541355.1 uncultured Candidatus Obscuribacterales bacterium | reverse complement strand
GTGCCGGTATCGAAAGGAGCGATTTGAAGACTGACACGCATCTGATAAAAAATCTCGAGTTGGACACCGTGATGATAGCGCTCTGTTGCGTAGGTCTGGTGCTGATGGATTTCGTGATACTAAGGGAATTTTTTTCTGTATCGATACTCAAGGTGCCGGCTTCTCTCATCGTTAAGACAGCCACACCTCAAGAGTCTCCGCTCTCAGGACGGGTCGTAAAGCCGATCTGCTCTGATGCCCCAGTTGGTTGGGCTTTCAAGTGCGCAACCGAAATGAGCTATTCGTATATCTGGAAAGAGAAGGCAGGAAAAAGGTGGACAGTTTGTATTCGCATTGACTCGGCTAACGTGAGACTATCACTACCTATTGAGGTCTTCCTGCCTGTTGACCCTCCTCTTCGAATCGAGCACCATAGCAAGGGTCACGTTCTGATTTGTGAGAGGGTCTATCAAGATGCTGAGAGTTATGCTCGCTCATCTCTGAATTCCGTTTTTAGAAGAACATACATTGGTGAGGGTGAAACTGTAGATGAAGCAGGCGCTAATGCTGTAGCGCTTGCTACCTCGGAGTTCGCGGAGATGTACAAGGAACAGACGCAATCGAAAGCACAGGATATCTCAGATTTATATGACTTTCTGGACGTGAAACAGACTGATTCTTACAAGGCATCTGTGGAGCGTGCATTTCAAACTTTGAAGAGCGGCCAGGTTCGTCGACTCTAGATTTCGACATCTATGTCTAAGGAGGTGCTACCTCGTAGACATAGCCGAAGTCTGACGTTGCCCCCGGCATTTGCGAAACATCAACCATTCTTCTGAACCGAATATCGACTGCTGTGCCGGTTGTTGCATAAAAAGGTCTGACAGGGCCACTGCCACCAGGCATGGTTGCTAGAACCGTGGCAGCCGGATTGTAGACTGTACCAAAATCGTTGCGTGCTTGAACCATTGGTGGGAAGCCCTTATCGTCCCCTCCGCACGGAGGATTTGGATTTGGGTAGTCGCCAGCGCCAGGTCCTGGACCCGGACCTGAAGCGCCTGGACCGGCGTCACCCATAACTCTAGGCCACGAGTTGGGAATACCCTTCGGTGCATAAAACTGTGTCAGCAATCTGCCAGGTTTTGGTTCAGCAATAGCGACAATTGGTTTGGCGACAGGCTCTCCGGCATGCTTACCGCCAAGAGCCGTGCCGGGCTGCCGAACCTCATCCCTGAAGTAGATGTCCCAGTCGCTCATCAACGTGAGCTTTCCGCCAGGAGGCGGAAGGTTGAGTAACAGGTCTCCGACTGCGCTTGCATTTATGCCACGAAGCGCTTCGCCGTGCATCTGCTCATGCGATGATGCGTACAACGGAGTCGGTGTCAGCGGTTTGCTTAAATAGATCACTGCGCCGTCTGATGCGAATTTGAATATGTGGATGATTCCAGACGGTATTATTCCAAGCGCATGGTATACCCCGTTGTAGTTAATTGGTCCAACCCAGGTAAATGTCGAGGGCGTGGGGGTGTCGAGCACAGTCGTCTGCATATTCACGACAGAGGAGATGTTAGCTTTCGTGCCGCCTCTGCGAATCCAATCATGCAACGCAACGCGCCAGACCTCAGACGGTTGTCTTGGTCCAATGGAGCCATCGAGCGGCCATTTCATAGCGGTCATGTGTGAGCCTACATCGAGTGGGTAGTCGCCCATCTTTGCCGTGAGCATGGTGGCCGTTGCAGAACCACCGGCACCATTCATTTTGCTATGGGTGTACAAATCTATAGGTCTGGTGATTTCCGGTAGCGGCCCATCGGGCAGACTTATCGATAATGCCCCAGGAGCCGGGAGGGGATCGAAGACTGTTGCCGGCTGTGCGCACGCCACAACTGTTGTGGTGTAGGAGTTCTGGGGATCCAGATTTTCCTTGGCCTCTGCTCTAATGATCGTTGGAATTTGATAGGGGAGCTCTGGAATAGTAGCTTTCCAGAGCTTGTGATCAACTATACGAATGGAGTCACTGATTCCACCAAATACAAAATCCACTTCTTTATAAGGGATGTTGATGTATGACTTGTAGAAGTTGCCAATCTTCATCGATGATGCTACAGGCGCCTGGTCAGTCGGTTGCGGTATTGGGATTGCCGTCAGGCTCCCGCCTTCAAGTGAGCCCAGGCTCAATTGCAATGAGTTGGCCACGTAGCTAGAGTGACCGGTCATACGAACTTGATTCTGTTGGTAGGCTGTTTCAGCCGATGTGTATGGAGTGACAGAATTTCCGTCCTTATCCTGACCAGTGCCGTCCGGAGTAATTGCATCTGTGAGCGCAGTAATTAGCTGATCTTTCGCCGACATGGCGTTGTTCATATCCTGTTTCGCCAGGTCCTCCATTATCGGCTGACCCAATTTATCAGCGATGATCAGGTCCAGGCGGGCTGTCCCAATGATCGTATTGATGCTTCTCACCGGTAGGGGAAATCCGTCCGCGGCAATTGTTGCAGCACCGTTGGGTGCATAGTCTGAAAGGGAGACAAAACCGCATTCGTCTGTGTTGATCACAATTCGAGAACAATCTCGCGCAGCCGCAATTGCTGCAGCTTCAACGGCTGTTCGCTGTTCGGAATTGGTGCCGACAAATCGAACGTAGCCTAAGCAGCATAGAATCAATGCAACTATTATGAAGGCAAATGCTGCAATTAAAGCCAGCATGTTGCCGTTCTGGTTGCGGTTGCACGGCTTTTTTTGATTCATGGACCGTACTCTTGCGTGATTATGCCCCACAGGGTATTTTATCATCCGCCAAAGCATTACAGCGCCATCCAAATATTCGATGCGAACCAAAATGAATTCTGGAAATGAACACGCTGGTCAGCGAAGGTTTCCACGTCTCTTTCGTATCATCGGACTTGTTAGCATCCTTCTGATAGTTACGATCTACTTGTACTTCTGTCCTGGATTGAACGAGTCTTTGGTCAGTGGGTTGCTGTTTCATCCAAGTAAATTGTACGGTCGTATCCTGGATTCTCAATCATTGGCGGGAGTTACCCGTGAAGAGGTGTTCTTCTCTAATACCAAAGACTCAAATAGTCCGCAGCTCAGCGGTTGGTTGTATCGTCGACCTGAGTCAAAATTGATTGTCTTATTCAGCAACGGCAATACGGGCAACATATCGACTCGGAAGTGGAAACAGGAGTGCATTTTATCAAACGGCAGTTCTTTGTTTGCGTATGACTATCGCGGGTTTGGACGAAGTGACGGAATTCCAACAGTCAAAGGCGTTGTTGAGGATGCTTGTACTGCCTTTGACTATCTCGTGCAGGAGCAAGGGATATCTCCGGATTCGATTGTGTTGTATGGCGAATCTCTAGGATCATGCATGACAATTGAGATTGCATCGAAGAGGAGATGTGGTGGCATAATCATTCAATCCGGTTGTATTTCAGCCGAGAAAATCTGCAAAGAGCAAGTGCCGATTCTGAATATTTATCCAACCTTCCTGTTCTTTAAACCATCTCTGGATAATTGCAGATATTTGGAGGGTAGTCATCCGCCACTCTTGATTGTGGCCGGGCAGAAAGATGAAATCATTCCGGTTGAGCACGCAACAACGCTTTACAAAATTGCGACCGATCCTAAGGAGTTGGTCCTACTGCCCAACAGCAGTCATAACGATTTCTCGGTCGATATGAAGTTGTTTCGAGCATCGCTCAAGAGCTTTTTTGTTTCACTGGAAAAAAACAGATAGAATTCAAATCGTCAATGAGGCTCTATTCGTCTGGGCTCGCCGTACGTCTCATTGACCGTCCATTTTGAAAACTCCGGACTTTCCTCGTATCGAAAGACCCGTTGTTGCGCTCGAACTGTCTGTTGCTGGTCTGACGGTTTCGAGTCAGGTGCTGATTTGGCGGATGACTGCTTTGGACTTGCTTTCATTGTCGGGTTGGTCAACTTTTGTGAGGTCGCGGTTGCTTCGACTTCCTGACTCTTTTTTCTCTTATGAAACGGACTGGACAAGAATTTTGCTGTTCTGATATAACTCGTGCGCACGACATCGACATTTGTCACCAAATACGCTACCACTACAACAACTATCAAAATAATCCCGATGGCCACCGCTCCCATCCGCATCGCGGTTTGGGCGGGAGATAGCCTCGGGCCTGTCTTTGCCGCCGCGCTGGCAAACTTCATCAGTACTGTTTGCTCTTTCTCGAGTTGTTGTCGGCGAAGTGATACCAAGTTATATAGGTCTGACTTGACGATCTCTTTCGTTCTTGTCTGTTTATGCTCCAGCTTTTCCGCTTCCGACTTATCAAACCAGTCGGACATTGCCTTTTTGAAGCTGTACAAGGATTCATACCGCTTTTCTGGATCAGGCTCCATGGCTTTTTGAAGTACCTGAATCAGCGGCTTTGAGGCTCTGAGGTGGTTGAAGAGATGTTCTAACTCAGTAGTATCATCAATATTTTGATTTGGCTGAGGCATTTCACCAGTAACCAGTCGATAAATCAAAACACCTGCGGAGTAAACATCAGCTCTCTTTGATGGCGGACTCCCGCTCAATATCTCTGGACTTTGATAACTGAGTTCAAGCTCTTCGTGGCGGCCTTCATTCTTGAATAAGATGAACTCGGTTTGTGGCTTCGAGTGTCCGAAATCAAGAAGCTTAATAAAAACCCTATTGTCTATTTCTGCCAGTAAGACGTTCGACGGTTTCACATTGCCGTGGAAAATGCCGTAACTGTGTGCGTAAATCAACGCATCGAAGAGTTGATAGACCAGATGCATCAACTCTTCTTCTCCTCTAATCAGCGAAACACCATCTCGAAGCAACTTGGATAAACTGACTGCTTCTTCTGAATATTCCATGACGACAAATGGCGTACCATCAGCCGATTCGAGGTACGCGAGGCACTGTACGATGTTAGGATACTTCAGAGTTACCTGATTCTTCGCATCTCGAGAAAAGACCGCAGCGAGTGAAGGAAATTTGATAGTCTTGATCGCAACCGTTTGTCTGGAAACATTCTTGCCCAGGTAAACAAGTGAGGATGGTCCTTCGCCAATCTGACCTATGATGCTGTAGCCATCAGGGAGAACCGAATCGCGACCCAATCTGATCAATTCTTCGGATAACGGGCTTACGCGCAGCGATTCTTCTGGTCTGACGAGCGCGAATATTTTGTTGATAGTGGTTTTTACCGATGCTCTTGCTCTATTGAAACCAATTTTTTTGACTGACGGCGGCGGTGGCGGCGGGTTTTCAGGCACATCGATCTTGAGTCCTCTCAGCGATACCGATACTGAAATATCCGGTATTGCAGAAAGTTTGTTTGACAGATCTTGTTCGCCGTTGACCTCTGGCGCAAGATGGACCGGACTGGAAGATACGCTTTCCTGATCGGAGGTATATTCCTGGACGTTCGGATCAAACAAGGTGGGGGCGGCGGGTGAATATCCTTCAGCCGTTCTGGGGGCGACCGCGTCCTCATCTACGGTTGGAACTTCGACCCGTACGCCTCGAATTGAAACTGATATCGAGATATCCGTAGCGCCGGAATCATTCTCGGACTGGGGCGGCGGAGCAACGGGATGTTTCAGTGATTTTATGAAATTGTCGATCGCTTCATCCGGTCCAGAGACCGGAGAAGGTGCAGATGCTTTAGCGTGCGGAGGAGCTGAATCTTGAAGTTGAGGAGTTTCGTCTACCGATGTCGAATCGGGAGGTGAATCTTGA